>JANQPW010000886.1 GCA_028285285.1 Silvanigrellales bacterium | reverse complement strand
ATTTGGCTCTGTTGAAACGGTTCTCACGAGGCAAGGACTGTTCCACGCCGCACTTTTGGGTGGAGTCCACTATGGGTTTGCATCACCTGGAATTGGTCTCTTTGCGGGTGTTTTTGAGCTCTCTGTGGTGGACCTCATCACAGGAAGTTTTGTTTTCGAGACCAGTTTTCGTGGCGAGCGCTTTTATGGTTTGCCAGCAGAGTTGGGGGCTTTCGTGGGTTATCGAAGGGCTGCATCTTATTGGTCTGAAATCACGCTGGGTGTGACCTGGAACCTATCTGGGCTGTTGGCTTCACATTGAAAGCTCAGAGTAAAGAAACGGTGTTTGGGGGAGAGAGCCTGTGAAGAAGAGTGGCATTGTGTTTCTTTTTGCACTCTCAAGTGCGATTTTGTGCACTTACTGTGTGCCTCGTGGATCGGTCTCCCAACAAAAGAGTGGTGGGGCTCACAGTGTCTCAAAAACGGAACGGGAGCGCCGTGAGATCATCGGCAGGGTGTTTGGAAAGAAAGGCTTTCTCACCGGAATGTCAGTGATGTTTGTGGACACCGACACTGCTTTCACGGGCTCCTATGTTGGCAAAGATGACAACAATGTTTACATTGCAGCGGAGCCCAACCGGGTCACTCTTCACTTTCACGATGAAGGGAAGCCATCCCACACGGGGTTTCTTCTCGACATTCTTGAGCCGGGTCGCACTCTTCCCCAACTGTTTGAATCGGGCGCACCGAGTCCGTCTGTGAGCACAGAGACCACTTGGCTCATGGCCGACCCTAAAACCTGCCAATTCAAGAGCTACAAGTGGAGCGAGATCCGCTCCGTTGACCACGAGAATCTCCGCACGGGGTATTTTCAGAATCGCACGACAGCGGAGGCTGTTGAGGCTGACAACGTGAGAATCACGGGAGTCTTCGAGAAGGAGGAGCTCATTTCTCTTGATGATGTGGTTCCAGCTGAGATGTGGGATCCCTGGGCGGAAGTGGATGCGGAGCTCAAGGAAAAAAAACTGCCTCAGGGGCTGGTTCAGGGTCTGGCCGCCGGACCTGGCTCTGGCACCCAAACTCTGACCGGTATTGTGTACCGTCATGATCGCACATGGGTGCAAATTGCAGCTCTCGACAGACCGGCTGAGGTGGCGCTCGCGAGTCCTTACCGCATTCCCACCCACCATTTCACCCATTGGGAGATTCATGGCTCCCGCCTGAAAATTCCCATCGAAAGCATGGATCCGTCGCGGTTGTTGGTGCCTGAATCTTACTTCACTTTCAAGAGTCGTTCTGGAACCGATTATCAGGGAACTTACTTGCGCACTTTGGGAGACTGTCTCTATTTCACGCGCATTTCTGCGAACTCTGGGCAAGAGCGCAACCTGGTGAATCTTGAAAAGATTGAGGTCGGTAGCATCCATGTGCCGGCCTTCGCGGGCGACTGGAACCCCGATCGAAACGGTGATGGCATCTTCGACTGGAGTGCTCAGTGCGGTCGTGTGAAGGGCTACTCAGAATTCATGGCGGACTGCCCCAGGTATCCCGAGAAAGCCCTGTCGGTGTCCAATCTGGATGAGTTCATGCGTCAGCGACTCCTCGGGCTCAATCTGACCGCAGCGGCGAAGTGTCTTGGCATTAGTGAAGCCCTGGCAAGCCAGCGAGCAACGAGTATTCAACAGGGAAAAACAGCAGCGCGGGAGCTGCGACGGCATCAAAACAATCTGAGCGGGAGTTCCTCTCCATCTGCCGCAGCACGGCAAAGGACCAAAGAGCTGCAGCAAGTCATCGAAATAGGAAATACGGCTCGGTTGAGACTGACATCGAACCGGATCAATCGCCTTGCTGACCTCAGCAAGGATCCGCCTCTTTGCCGTCGGGTGGCCTCAGGTATCCTTGATGCGTCAGAGGCGCTTATTGCCGCCTACGGCGATCTGGGAGGCTCGGTCATCAAACGATGAGAACCAGCTTCTAGGGCATGCTGGGTGGGGGAATCACATCAGGGGTGAGAGGGGAGAAGCCCTGAGCTCCCACAGCCTGGTTGACGACCACCAGTTCCTGACCTTCTTCCATGGCACCAGAGAGCAAAATAGCGCTCCAGTCAAACGACAGAGGTGGTCGCCCCGTTTCGTCGGCAAACGAAACTGTGATCTGTTGGCCAGTGTATTGAGTGACGGCTCCCACATAGAGAAACTCAAAACTGAGGGTGAATTGGCTTTCCCAAAGGCAGGTGTCGCGGTTTTTGGCGGGGGCTGCGAGGTCTTTGAATTGCATGTTGATGAAGTCTGAGGAAGCCACGCTGGCGTCAACAGCCTTCAGAGCAATGTCGCGTTCCGCGTGGGCAACGCTCAGACGTCCAGCAGCCTTGCCATTCACGACGTTGGTGAAGGTGTTGCCCATGGGAGTGGCCGAAGCCACCACAGATGCTGCAATGGGGCTCGTGGTTGCTACGCGGAAACCGGTGGTGGGTGGAGCAATTTGAATTTCGATGTGGTCTTGAATGGGCTCCCCTGCAGAGTCGGTGGTGAGCCCCACGAGTGTGACCGAACCAAAGCCTGTCACGGTGAGCATTCCCGTGGCTCCCACAGCCACAATTTCGGGGTCTGAGCTCATCCACTGAATGGGGTTGTCAACGGGGTTCCAGCTTGAATCG
>JANQPW010000093.1 GCA_028285285.1 Silvanigrellales bacterium | reverse complement strand
TTCTCTGTCTCGGAAAAACCACCAGCTGGGCGCATTACACCTGCACCACTCATCATGATCCGTTCTTCCACACGTTGAAGTCCATTGTCTTGCCGCAGCCACTCGCGGAGTGCGGGGGTTCGATCAAAGGGTATATAAGGAGTTTGCGATTGTCGATCCATGCTGTGACAGGAAATGCAGGTGCCCATGAGCGATTTGCGTGTGGTGGTCACCTCAGCTGGCTCAGGCTGCACATGGCCTTGCAAGCTGGCCAGGCTCTTGGCCTTCAATGCCTCGCAGTCAAATTCAAACCAGCGGAAACCCAGCACATCGAGGGGCTGAGGGCTGAGATCTCGAAAGACCTCCACATCATAGAACACCAGAGAAGAGAGCCAGTCGGCAGCAAAGTTACTCGGTGCAGAGAAAAAGTACGGGTTTTGAACCTGGCTCATCGTGTAATCGGAAAGGTTGAGCCCGATGTTTTCAAAGAGGAAGCGAATCTGGCTCATGTAAATGTTTTCTTCCGAGAGGCGGTCATGATCCACAGGAAAAATCACGGTCCCATTGGGAAAGGCGCGCTCGTAGCGAGCGTCAAGATACGCCTTGAAGTCATTGCGGGTGGAGACCGTGGAACGGTAAATTCTGGTAAAGCTCTGTCGGCTTTGGAACTGCCTCCAGAGCCCTTCTGGAAAAAAGCCACTGAGCTGTTCGGTCATTTGCTCCGGGTTGGGTCCCAGCGAACACCGTCCTAAAATGCCAAAGAAGGCGTATTTGTAAGGCTCTAGCTCCTCACTTCGTCTGAATTCGGCAGCGAGGCGCATGAAGTTGAGCTGGCTGAGATACTGAGTGAAGGTTTCGGGGCTTTGGATGAAACCCCGATCATTCACGTTCATCTGAATGTAACGGAAGACACCACTTTGGGGGGAGCGGGCAAACAAACTTTCGTAGGCCTGTTGCTCCTCAGAGGTTTTAAACCGCGAAATGGCGCTGCCATAGGCCTGCGGCCAAAAGTCGTAGGGCTGCCAAATGGGGTTGAGCTTCGGGCTGTGGCAAACCGGGCAGGAGCGGGTGTTGCTTTCCTGAGGAGAACCGTTGGCTGCGAAATTGAGCTCTCCAAAGCGGAAGTTTTCCGAGTTGGGATCGAAGGCCAAAATTTCCACGCTGCGTCCGGCCACGACAGATTCTGGCTCATGAAAGGAGAGCACGAGGCCTTCACCAAACAGGATAGCGCGAGGTGACTCCTTGGTGGCGAGTTGGAGGCTCCCCGAGTTGTGAAGCAGCACTACATTTTCAAAAAGTTGAGGGAGTCTTGTGTGCAAACGCGAGAGAAACTGCTCATAGGTGCTGTTTTGACCCATTTCCAAAACGTCAAAAAGAGAGACGGGGTTGGACTCTGAGAAGAAGTTGCTCAGGTCAACCGAATAGTCATCTTGAATGCGCAGGGCGAAGTCTGTGAGTTGGAGTGGGGCAGCTTGGCTTGTGCAGATCAGCGAAGTCGAAAGGCCAAGCGCCACTGCAAGCTTTGAGAAAGCGTGGCGAGCAAGCGCAAAAGGGGTCATGGTGGTTCCTCATGTCGGGACATTGAACAATGGCTGGCCCTGTGGCCAACTTGATCTCCTAGACATGACAAAATTTTGGCCGCCTGGCAAGGATGGAAATGGCGGCGCTCAAAAAGGTATAGGAACGAGAGGTTCGAAGGGATTTAGGGTTTCCCCTCAGATGCCGACGAGTGTCAGCAACATCGCCTTGTTGTTGATCTGGCAGTTTTGATACGTGCGCCCACCCACATGAACATCGTCTTCACCCTGGACGTAGTAGGTCACAAGAACCTCAAGCCCTGACTGTGGAAGAGCAGTTTGATCCAGGCCAAAGATCCGCAGACCTTCCAGCCGCTTTGCTTCCCCGTCTTCACCCTCGCCAACAACAGGTGTGAGCATTCCCGAAAGGGGAGCGGCGAAACCCGACATGTCAAAGGTCGCAAATTCTGTGTAGAGTGTGGCTTCCACATTGGGTTCGTGGTGGAAGCTGGGAAGATTGAGAAGTGAAACGACCCCGGCATCGACCTGCAGGTTGGCACTAAAAGATGGTTGCCCCAACTCGTTTTGACACCTGATAAATTGGTATTCCACCCCTTCTTCAAAGGGGGCGGCTGATGCCCCGGCACCGAAGCACAAAGTTGTGGCCGCGGCGGTCACCAGCCTCTGAGAAAGTTTTGAGAAAATCATTGCAGTCTCCTTTTCGTTGAGCCGCCGATGCCAGCAACGGGATTGGTGCTGCCAACCTGCGTGGCTCGTGGATTGGGGTGAGGTTAGCATGTGATCACGGGGTGCAAAAGCTGTGCATTGTGTGCCCGATCTTTTGGGTATTGTGTGATGAAGGGAGCAGAGCCCTTGGATGAAGATACTCTGGAGATCAGGTATTGTTTGTGTAGTTCTTGCTTGAAAGGAAACAGAGTTTTATGAACCACTCTCGAAACCCTTTGCCACACTATTTTCTTTGTCTCGCTTTTTTCTTGACACAACAAGGATGTCGTAGCGGTTATGCAGACCCGGAGCTGAGTGTCTCTTCTCAGCCACAGCAAACAATGGAACAGAAATCGCAGTTAGAAAAGCATTCTGGGGCAGGCCCAGTTGAGTTTTGTGGAATGGTGAAACGGACTAAGGGAGATGATCTTGTGGCCACACACGCGGTTTCGATAGCAGTGACTGTTAGCTCACAAAAGAAGAGTGAGCAAACACAAGCTTCGTTCCCTAGTTTCGTGGAATTCTCATTTGAAGACTCAGTTCACATACGCCGTTTTGCCCAAGAGGTGGAAGCTGTCGCACGTGAAGCTAAGGTGGTTGGACAGGACCCCGTTCCGGCCTGTGTTCGATTTCGTTCACTGAGAAGTAACGGAAAGGAAGGCTATTGGGGCGTACCCATCTTAGGTTCTGTCAAAAAAATGCTGTGAGTTTACTGAAAGAAAAGTTTTTGCTTTTGAACTCTCCTCCAAGACTCACTAGTCTGTGGAGACGCCCTTTGGCGAAGAATGCCAAATAGAACGGCATGAGAGGCTGGAACAATCACAAGGGGGAGCTTCATGCATGAACCATATGTGATCAAAGATCTCATCAACACGGTCGAGAATGTGGCAGCCCGTGAAAAGGGCTGGCATGTGCAGGAAGTTGAGCTTTCAATAGGGTGCTTTTCGGGTGCAAATCCCAATGCTCTTTTCGAAGATTTCCGCAGGTCGTGTCGTGGCACAGTCTGTGAGGGAGCGCGTGTGATTGTCAAAAAAAGCAGCGACACTCGCATTTCATGGGCCGATGAGATCATGATTCAAGCGGTGACCGTGCAAGGGCCACCAGCTCCGGTTCATCGGCATTTGGAGTGAAACCACGCTAGCCCTTTGTGGGGCTTCTTTGCCACGCCAATGTGGCGTGGGAAGAAGGAATTAGGGGCCGGCGGGGAGCACCGTGCAGCTTGCAAAGGTGAAGCTTCCACTCCAGTCGCTCAAAGTGCCGTTCTGGCAGGTTCGAGTTTGGACCTCTTCTTGGCAAGTCTCGTCAAAGGGCACCTCTTCTGTTGCATAGTGTGTGCGGGTCTCAGACTGATTGTGGGCAAGACTGCCGCAGTCGGCGGGCGCTGTAACCACACACTGTGTTTCTATGAAGGTTCCAGACCAGTCACTCAAAACACCGTTGCTGCAACTACGGGTTTGGATTTCTCCTTGACAGGTTTCGCCAAAGGGTACTTCTGCTGTTGCAAAATGGGTTCGAGACTCGGACTGGTTGTGGGCAAGGCTGCCGCAGTCAGCGGCCGCTGCAACCACACACTGTGTTTCAGTGAAGGTTCCAGACCAATCGCTGAGCACGCCATTGTTGCAGCTGCGAGTCTGTAGTTCTGAGCTGCAGCTGCTCCCAAAGGGCACTTCCGCAGCTTCGTAGTGTGTGCGGGTCTCAGACTGATCATGGAGCAGACTGCCACAATCGGCAGGTGCAGCGACTGAGCATGTTACTTCTGTGTGTGTTCCACTCCAATTGGAAAGAGTTCCGTTGTTGCATGTTCTTGTTTGCTCTTCGGAATTGCAAGTTTCGCCAAAAGCAACAGTTGCAGTTTCATAGGCAAGCCGAGTTTCCATTCCTGCGTGAGGAGTTTCGCCGCAGGAGAGAGCATTTTCTACCTCACACGCTGCATGAGGAAATGTGCCCGTCCAGTCGGAAAATGTTCCGTTGTTACACGTTCTTTCTTGAACTTCTTGTGTGCAGGTTTCACCAAAGGGAACAGAAGTGGTTTGGTAACGAGTTCGCAGCTGTGTTTGCAAGTGGCCAGTCTCACCGCAGCTTGCTGGTGGGGAAACAAGGCAAAAGTTTTCGGTATAGCTTCCGCTCCAGGGGCTGAGTGTTCCATTGTTGCAGCTCCTGCGTTGAGTTTCGACTCGGCAAGATTCTCCAAAGGGAACCGTGGCTGCCTCGAATCTTTCTCGAACTTCTCCCTGTTCGTGCTCGAGCCCGCCGCACCCCACAGCCGCCTCCACAACGCAGGCTTCGGCTGCGAAGCTTCCGCTCCAGGGGCTGAACGTGCCATCATCGCAGGTGCGGGTTTGCTCTTCCGAGGTGCAGGTTCCTCCAAATGAAACGCTGGCAGCCTGGTACCGGATCTGCGTGTCGATGCCGTTGTGGGGCACTCCTCCTTCGCAAGAAGCCTTACCGAGAGTTGTGCAGCTCTCAAAAGTAAAGGTTCCACTCCATGGGCTCAACTGACCGTTTTCGCACGTTTGGCGTTGAACTTCAGCGACACAGGTTGATTCGGCTGGGCTGCTTTCGCTAAGGTAGCGGGTGCGGAGTTGGTACTGTCCATGTTTGAGAGTGGCGCAGTCTCCGGGAAGCTCGACGCTACACGATTCGAAGGTGTGTGTCCCATTCCACGCTTGAGGCACTCCGTCGAGGATCTCCCTCTCCTGAGGCTCAGAAACACAAACTTCCCCGTAGGGAACCGTGGCCGTGAGATAGGCGACACGGCGTTCGATCGTGCGGGTGACAACGGGTGCGATTTCTGTGGGCACTTCCACTTCTGCAAGCACGCAGTCGGCATGTGTGAAGGTGCCACTCCACTGCGCTGTTTTGTTGTCAACGCATCGGAGCTCTTGTGTTTCAGAGACGCAACTGTCTGATGAGAATGCCTGTTCGTATCGCACGCGAGTTGAGACCACAGCCCCCACTTCAGCACACAGGGCGCCCGACCCTTCTGGGTTGGTGTCTGCCGACTCACCGAGTTCAACCACAGTTGTTTCAGATGTCCCCTCCGGTGTTTCCGGAGGGGTTTCCTCGGTGAGTGGCTGCTCTTCAGGAACGGTTGATGGGTCTTGGCCGAGAGCATCTCCTTGCTGTTGTGTTGCCGAAGGGGTGTTGTCTTGCTCCCCGATGCGTGGCGACTCTCCGGCGATTCTTGGTTTTGCAGGCTGACCGCATCCTGTCAAAGTGTGGGCAACAAGCAGCAGAAGACCAAGAGATCTGTAAGAACACCTGAAGGGGGAAGTCTTTTGCCAAAAAGACCCCGAACGAGAAGTTGTCATCACAAACCTCTCCTTATGTTAGCTTTTTTGGAATCTCATTCCTCTAAACTGATTCCGTTCTTTTTCCTTCGGTGCACGAACAGAAAGCTTCAATATTTGTGTGTAAATATCTGAAAAAAGAATGAAAATAGGGTATATTTTTTATCATTTCGGATGGCTGTTCGGGTGTCCGCATGGCGAAAGCTAGGTGTGCGTGCCGCACAACAATGTGCGATGCTGCAGCAAGTCAGTTTTTGGGAAGGGGCTCATTTTTGTGCGGACGTGCTTCAGGTTCACTGAGATGGGGCTGGGCTTCAATAGGCCTTTTC
>JANQPW010000884.1 GCA_028285285.1 Silvanigrellales bacterium | reverse complement strand
ATGGCCCAGAGAAAAGCCGGGGTGTTGCCACAAAATGGCGCTCTCATTCGCGATCTCTCTCCGCTGCAAAACGGCAACTATTTCTTCCCGGCTCACCTCGTGCCCACTCATTCGAAGAGAATCTACGAAATATCAAGAGCTGGAGTCAGGGAAGACGGTCAGACAAAGATTGGCCTCGATGAGTTTTGGATGCGTGCCTACAGCGATGCAATGGGACGAGCCGCTGCTGAAGCCGTTCTGCGATGGGGAATCATCCCAAATATGGGGCCGCAGAACTTCCTACTCGAGTTCAGAAAGCTGGAAAACCCACAAGGGAACGAGCAGATTGAACCTACAGGGGTTGTGTATTGGAGAGATCTTGGAGACTCTGGGGTGGTTCGACCACTCGTGCCCGAATACGGAGACCCCCTGGTCGATGAGCTCAACAGTCAAGCCGATAGAAAGGCGGCATACCTGCAGTCCGATCGGATTTCACGACAATTCATTTGGGGCGGTGCGGGTGTGTGCCAAGGTATCAACCACCAATGGAACTTCAACAACAATGGCCACCTCTTGAATCCTATATTTACAGCAAACAAAATTCTCAAGTTTGCTGATGTGCTCTACAAAAGGTGCGTGGACAGCTTTCTGCATCATCTGCGGGTGACACTTAGTGACAACACCTTTCCCTCAGTGAGAACCGACGAACCGTATTCCAATCTCAGCCTACCCAGTGTGTATGACAATGGTTTCAATATCAAAGTTTGGCAGTGGCGAGAGAGGAACAGGAGAGAGTGAGAGGACCTCCTTCGGTCTTGTGGCACTCCCTTCCGCAGTATTGTTAGGGAGTCTCAGCCCATCTCAAACCGTCGGTTCAGTTTTGAATGTTGTTCTCAATTTCTTCGAACCAATAACACACCTCTGACATCAAAACCTCGGTGAATTTCGAAATGTCTTGTGTGCTGCTCGCAAGTTCGAGACTCCTCATGTATTCCGATCGCTTTTCGACTCTGATGACGGTCCAGTTGTAGTTCCCAGAAATCAACATCAGGTTCATCAAAAATCGTGCAATCCGGCCATTGCCATCCACGTATGGGTGGATGTACCCAAAGAGAAAATGCCCCAACACGGCGCGCACTCTGGCATCGTCTTCGTTTTTCAAAAGCTCAAACAGTTTTTCCATCGAGTCCAGCACAGATTCTTTTGGCGGAGGGACGTGTCTCGATCCCCTAATGAAAATTTGACCATTTCTATACCCGGCCAAATCACTGGGTTTGACAATTCCGGCCCTTACAGATGGAGAAAACAACTCTCGATACCAAGTCTGTAGATCGTTTTCGAAAACATCTCCTGGGTGAGTCCTTTGTCTTCGATCTGTGACTTTCTGCACGCTCTCAATGACGCTCTGAAACGCGTTAAAGTATCCTTTTGCTGCCATAGCGTCACGCTGTTCTTTGTCTTGCGAATCAACATCTGGGTCCCATTTGCCCTCTTGGATCTTCTTGATCAGCTCTTCAGTAACACGGTACCCTTCAATGGATAGGGAGTGGTACGCGTCTTTGCTGTATATTTTTTCAATGACCGAAACGGTGTTCGAGTTTTCGCTTTTGGGGGGCACTTTGAAAACTTCAACCACCTGCGGGCGCATCTTGTTCCACAGCGCTTGTATTCTGCCAGCATTGGGCGACGAAATTTTCAAACCCTTTAAAATAGGAGTGCGAATGAAAGGGTTCTCTGGAGTTAATTTGACCCCCGCGGCCTTGTAGTCACCCAACAATCTCTCCGCTTTTTGGTTCTCTCCAAGCTCAATATACGCACCAGCAATTCTAGAAGCTGTGGCTTGAGTTCCAAACTCCAGCAGAGACCTTGACAACTCGGTTGTGGGAATGGAGTGCAGCACAATTTCCACGTTTTGTTGATTGTTTTTGAAATACCCAGCTCCCAACCGCGAAAGTGCATGAGTTGCAGAAAACAGGTTGATTCCTTTGCTTCTGTCGACCATTTCGGGAAAGTTCTTGTCTTGCACTAAGAAAATCGACGTGTTGTGCAACAGATTGATGTTCTGATTGGATGGGCTTTTGGTGTAAATGATGACCTGTTTGGGAATTGTCGTTTCACCCGAATAAAGATCGACCGAACTTTCTGGAGAAATGCAGTACCCATACTTGCCGAACCTGTCTGTGAGATAAGTCTTTAGGAATTTCCAAAACGAACCATACCAAGCAGTGCTCGTGCCTGTTTCATCGGGCTCTGGAGTGGTGAACAGATACCAACCGCGAATGATAGGAGACAGAAAGTCATGCTCCACCAAAACTTCTCTGGACTTCCTGTCGAGATCTGTCGATTTGACAAAGTCATCAACACAGACAGCCTTCGCCCTTTCTAGCGCTTTTGCTAACGCTTCATTTGGTCTCACTCCCCTGGCCATCTTCTGCTCACTCCATCATTTGTGCTTACGGCTGGGTTTTATAGATAACTAGAAGTTAATGCAACGTTTGACTAGAATTTAGTGTGAACTACTTGCTAGAAGTTAGTGTACTCCATTTATTAGATTTTGATGACATATTTGCTTAATATGCTAGAATAATAAGAGTATTTACGAGTTTTTCAAGGAATCTGTAAATTTAAAACAGGGCAAAAAATAATCAATTATCTTAGCGTATTAGGAGAGCGTCCTCCAAGAAAACACAAGGTAAATTGAATGAATAGAGCTTCGTGACAAGAACGAAAGGATCTTGCCAATTCCCTATGAGAAGTTCGTGCCGAGAACCAGCCTAAAATCGCCCCTTGAGCCTGTTGGTCATGTTGTTGGCCGCTGCTTTAGGGGAGTTCCTCTTCAGCAAAACACTGATGGACTGCCTGAAGCAAAGAACCGTTGTGATTTTTCTCGTAGAGAAGCTCCTGTATTTGACGGAGCTCTTGCGGCGAGATCTCTTTTTCTCGGCTCCAGACCCAAATTGGTCTTCTGAGTCTGGTTGATGCGACAACAATCTCTTCTGTTTGGTGCAAGATCCAAAAGTTTGGATAGACAACAGGCAGGGGGCCCATTTTTAGGGTCAGCTTCCAAGGCGCTCTTGGGCGTTTGCTTTTTAGTGTGCCTATTTGAGTAACTGCACCATCTGGCGATTCACACCAACGTGTTGCTGCAAGAGAGTTTGGAACCTCGGTTTCTGAGAACTCATAAGAGTTGCACCAGCAGAAGGGTAAGGTTTCACTCGTAGCCACTTCATTCCATTCTCCAACGAGTGAAGCCAGCTCAGTGGGACGATCTTGGCTTGCTGACCCACTTTGGTTTTCGTATGCAAGTCCGCTGCTGAAGAAACCAACTGAAACAAAGATCGCTCCAAGAAAAAATTTCAGAAAAATGAATGTGTTCACGTTTATCCTCCCGTTCAATGTAAAGGCACAAACACTGTAGCAGCCACACATATTGACCTCAATCTTGCAGACGATGTTTCCACTGTCATCTACCGACTCACTCAAATTAACCCCGGAGCTCCGCCCTTCTGGTTCTTTTCACTATCTGATTTTATACTCGTGTGTGTGAAATTCGCTGTGTTTGCTGTTCTCTTAACAAAGGCCGCTCGGAGTCTTGAAAGAAAGGGGTTGAGCTGTGAGAAGAACTTTTCCAAAATCGCATGTCCAGTTGTCTTTGTTCGTTGGGTCTTTATCTGGACTTGTGTTCACAGGCTGTGCCAACGATTCGGACTCTGACTCATCGGGAGATCAAAAGCCCACGGCAAAGCTTGAGCTGAAACGAGTTGACAACCCCACTCAGACTAGTCTTGTGAACTCTCAAACGGCTCTGACTTCTGGAAATCCCATTCCGGTGAGTTCAGCTGTGACCATTGAGAGCCTGAAAGTCCCGATTTTGTCCATCACATTGGAGGGGGGCGACGGAAAAGTCGCGTCGTTGTACTCCTGCACCGGAGATTGTTTGGTTGAGCTCACGGGAACTGCGCTTGAATCTTTGATCACATCAACCGAGGTTGAGATTGAGCCAGGAATCTATGAGGCAATGGCTGTTTCTAATTGTGAATCAGGCAGTTACGAGGCCCAACTCACAGCAAGTG
>JANQPW010000063.1 GCA_028285285.1 Silvanigrellales bacterium | reverse complement strand
GGAGCACTCCAGGGTGAGCTTTTTTCAGTCGCTCCAAACAGACTCATTTATGCAGCTTGCGCTGATGTCGGCCGTTGTGAGTGGGGCAGTTTGTGGCCTGACGGGGCCCTTGATGCACACACGGCGTTTGGCTTCGGCTACCGGAGGCATTGCCCACTCTGTGATTGGTGGTATGGGGTTCATGGTTTGGATGGGCTCTTCACCAACTTTGGGTGCCTTTTTAGCTGCTCTTTTGGTTGCTGTGATTCTGGCCTTGCCGGAACGAGGCAGCTCTTCGGCTTCAGACTCTCGCATTCAGATCCTCTGGTCATTAGGTATGGCCATTGGAATCTTGTTTCTTTATAAAACGCCAGGATACCGACTGGATTTGATGAGCACGCTGTTTGGCAATTTGCTACTCACCACTCACGAAAATCTGTTTTTTTCTTTGGGTGTGTTTGTTGTGGGCTTGCTTTTGCTAGTGTTTAAATACTCTCAGATTGAGGCGGTCTGTTTTGATGAAGAGTTTGCCCGTGTGATCGGTTTGCCAGTTCGTGGGCTCAACTTGGCCATTTTTGTTTTGATTGCCATGAGTGTTGTGGTGTTGATTCAATCTGTTGGCTTGATTTTGGTGATGTCGCTCATGACGATCTCGGCTTCTTTGGCGGCCCGTTTTTCCCATTCATTGTGGCAGATGATTGTGCAATGCGTTGCTATGAATTGGTTTTTTGCAGTTCTGGGTCTGTGGATTTCCTATGAGTTCGATCTGCCGAGTGGTTCCACGATCATTCTTTCTGCCGGGGCCGTGTATTGCGTGGTTTTGTTCGTTGCTGCGGTGAGAGATCGTTTTAGAAAAATCGTGCAAGGTCTCTCAGCTGTTCCTCATTGAGTTCTTGAATGCGGCTGCCGAGATCTTCAAGGGTTGTGAAGGGTTTGGCTGCTCGCTCGGCCACAATTCGCGTGCTCAATTCGCTTTCCAGTTCGGTGATGCGCTCCAACTGTCGTTTGGTGAGAAGGTCAATAGGGCGTGACGGCTTGGGGGTTTGATTTTCTCCTGAAACCTGCTTGGCTCTGCTGCTGCTGGGTGTTGAGCTCTCAAGACGCTCAAGAAAGACACTGCTGAGCTTTTGCATGGCTACCGACTGGCGCCCCTCCCGACCAGGCTCTTCGTACTGCAATCCAAATTCAATCGCTGCTTTGAGATCGTGGTGGTCACTGAGCGCGGCAAAGATCTGGGAACGAGCCTGCGGGCTGAGACCGCTCAGAAGTGTGAGAGTTTCGGAAAAAGAAAACTCCTCGAGGGCCTGAACCAGTGTTTCTTTTTGAAAATGGCCCAGAAAGTCGGCAGTGAGGAGATTGCCAGTATCGTCTATGTGACTCTCGGGGTGGGATCCGTCTTGTTCGGAGTCGTCACAGATGATGAACTGGGAGGCAAAGATTCTGAAAAACAGATCCACGATGTGCTGAAGCGCTCTCACGATCATAGGGGCTCCCCTGCTGCTGGCGGGGTAACAGCTTCGGGAGATGGATCGAGCTCCGTCTCAACTTCTTGCGCTTCTTGTTCGCGAAGGGCGAGCAGTTCGGGCACTATCTTGCGCTCCATTGAGGTGGTAAAGCCGTCGGAGGTGACGATAGACAAACGCACCTGAACCGCATCTCCCTCAGGGGTGCTGAAAATGAGACTTCCTTCTTTTTCAACAAATCTTTTGATTCGGAAGGTGACAGTCATTTTCTCACCTTCCCCAATCTGCATGTGGAGCTTGCCGCTTACTGCTTCATTGTGGGTGCTGGAGTTCTTGATGCCAACCGTCAAAAACAAGGAATTTCCAAGACGTTCGAAACGGGGATTGATCAACTCAACTGCTGTCGTCAAGGGTTCCGGCGCTTCTGCAACGGGGGGAGGAAGAGAGCTTGGGTCGGATGTTTCATGAGCAAGGCTCTCCTTTTCTGTCGTTTTTTCAGTGGGCAGGGCGGCTCGTTCTGGGGCTCTTTCCTCTTCCAGAGGCTCAACTTTCTCTTGCTGAGAAGGAGCTATGGGGGGTGGCTCAACCGGTGCTGGGTTTTCCACATTGCTTCGCGGAGGCTCATTGAGAAAGGTGCGCGCCGACATCATCATAGGGCTGCTGGGGTTGAGGTCTCTTGCAAAAAACAGAGCAATGCCGCCAGCGGCGGCGGCGGATCCCAGCATCAATGTGACGATCCGTGCCAGCGTGAAGCTGACAAAGCGCTCGTGGGAGCCGCGAACCTTGTACCTGATTTTAATAAAGCTCTCTTTGGCCACCAAAGTGTTTCCTGATTGACCTAAAACCCACTGAGATTGCAACTTGGTCAGGTTTCCAGGCTATCCTGTTGCCCATGTCCACATCGCACTCATGACGTCTTCGGATGAAAAACAAGAAAATAGAGAGAGCGTTCTTGGAGTTGGAGCTCTGGGTCGGCATTTGTTGCCACAAAGAGGCGGCTCAGGGTTTTGAGTGCTTCCGACAAATCGCTTTGAATGCAGCGACCGTTGCCTCAAAGCCGTGGAAAAGAGAATGACAAAAAAGATGGTGCCCGATGGAAACTTCCTTAATATCCTGAACACTTTCGAGCAGTGTGGGCAGGTTCTCCAGGGTCAGATCGTGTCCGGCATTCAGAGAAATTCCAACCTTTCGTGCCTGTTCCTCAAGCTGCATGATCTTCTGAAGGGTCTCAGTTTTTCCTGCGTCAAAATCTCGAGCATAGGCCTCTGTGTAGATCTCAATTCGGTCTGCCCCAAGCTCTGCAGCCTGCTCGGCGACCTCAGGTTTGGGGTCAGCAAAAACCGAGACACGAATTCCCTCCGACTTCAGCCTTTCGACGACGGGCTTGAGGAGAAACGACCATTTCTGAAAGTTCCAGCCTCGATGGCTGGTGATTTCCCCAGGGCTCACTGGAACAAGGGTGCATTGGTGGGGCCTGGCTTCTAGAACCAATTCCAGAAAGTCTTCTCGGAGATCACCTTCGAAGTTAACCTCAGTGAGTTTTCCAAACTCTTGAACGATATCACGGGCGTCGCTTCGAGTGATGTGGCGTTCGTCAACTCTGGGGTGGACGGTGAGTCCATCAGCCCCGGCTTGAAGGGCTCGGCGGGCAATGTCCATCAAATCGGGACTGTTGGTGCCTCGAGAGTTTCTCAGCAATGCCGCTTTGTTGATGTTCACACTGAGTTGGGTCATCTGAGGGGGGACTCACAAAGATTAAAAATGGAGCCTGCGATGGGACTTGAACCCGCAACCTACTGATTACAAGTCAGTTGCTCTACCAATTGAGCTACGCAGGCTCTTGGCTCTAGGCCACTCGAGTGGTTATCCCAACAGCTCTTTGTTTGTCAAGGTTCTTCCAGGTGAGGGTTGAAGTGGGCACTGGCATTGGAAGCGGGGTCTGTTTTCTGCAGCTGGGCAATATTGGCGATCACTCCAACAACTTGAGGGGGCTATGCTCAGGCGAGGAGGACGAATCATGAAGATAGCCCTTGTTGTGTTGGCAACTCTGTTTTTTTCTCTGACGGCACATGCGCAGCACCTGCAGCCAAATCTCTACCCGGCTCGGCAGAGTCCTTCAGAGAATTTTTCTGATCAAGCTGAGAAAAATCTCAGGCAAGTCTTGGTGATATCCGCCTATTCCGCTGGATTTGGAGCTGCATTGGGAGCCTCACTGATACCGTTTTTGCCGCGGCAGAGTCTCTCCAACGTGAGGTATGTGCTTGGGGGTGCCAGCTTGGGATTTGTATTGGGAACCGGGTACGGTTTTTACCTCATGAGTGGTGGCTCAGCCGCCCAGCAGGCGCCTGTGGCACCGGACTATGGCTACGGAGGCTACTCATTTCAGCAGGAGCTCAGTCCAGCGGAGAGGCGATTTGTTCACGAGCAACGACAGAGCGCTCTGGAGGGATCAGGGTTTTCGGTTAGGGCCTACGAAACTCGCTGGTGAAAGGAAAGGCTTTCGGCTCACCACTCCTCTCAGCGCACAGCTTTTCAAGCGTTAACCCATCTGCTAAATCAGCTCTGACAAGTTTTGAATGGGAGAAGACGCGATATGACCACTCACTATCTGAGCCCGGGCCCTTCCCGGCTTCCTGATGAGGTGAGAAGTCGGGTGCACGCTGAGCTGCTCGACACATTTGGGTATGGTGTCAGCGTTATGGAAGTGTCTCACCGTTCCGATTCTTATGCCCAACTCTCTCATGAAACGCTGACCTTGGTGAAAAAGGTCCTTGGGGTACCTGACACTCATGTTGTGTTGCTGACTCCATTTGGAGCGCAACAACATTTCTCATTGCTGATCCATCACCTTTCTAGTCCTGGTGACACCATTTCCTATGTAAACTCTGGCGTTTGGTCGGGGCTTGCCGTGAAAGACGCACAGATCTCCGGGCGAAAACTCGATATGGTCTTTGATGGATCTTCGTTCGGTTACTCCACCTTGGGTGAACCCGACAAATATGTTGTGGATCCCAAAAGTAAGTTTCTTCACCTAACGGTGAACAACACCGTTTATGGCACGGAATACCCCCAAATCCCAACCCACCTGCCGGTTCCCTTGGTGTTGGACATGACCAGTTCGTTGGCGTCACGCCATGATATTCCCTGGGAAAAGGTTGGATTGGTTTATGCAAGTGCTCAGAAAAATTTTGGAATTGCGGGCATGTCTGTTGTGGTGATGCGGCAGGAACTGTTGGAGGAAGCTGATCAGCGAATGGCGCAAAGTGGATTGGGAGATGCTCTCAACTACGCAAAGATCTACGCAAAAAAGAGTGCTTTGAACACTCCACCGGTGATGCCTATATACATTGCAAATCGCTGCTTTCAGTGGATTGAAGCCCAAGGAGGTGTTCCAGAAATGGAGCGTCGTGCTCAAGAAAATGCGGCTCAGATTTATGGAGAAATCGACGGCAGTTTCTATTTGGGAAAAGCGGTTTCCCAGTTTCGTTCCCGTCACAATTTCGTTTTTGACCTCAAAACTCCGCAGCTAGTTGAAGATTTTGTCTCTGAAGCGAAAGAGAACAAAATTCTAGAAGTGAGAGGATACCGGACAGTTGGAGGTATTCGAGCCTCGGTTTATAACGGTGTTTCTCAAGCAAGTGCTAAAGAATTTGTCTCATTTATGCGAAGCTTTAGGGCAAATCATTGAACGGGAAGAGGTCGGTTTAGAGATGAAGTCTCAGGTGATGAATGACATCCACGAAGTTCTTCACGACAGCCGGGAGCTCGGAGTGGAGACGTTGAAGTACTTTCTTCGGCTCAGACTCGAAGCGCTCCCGGGCAGACCCCGCTTTCACCTCACTCCGGAGCGCGTTATTGAGCTTATTCAGAGTGCCAGCGCGGCGGGGGGGCTCACTCGTGTTCGTCTTTGGAGAGTCATGGTGCGGTTGTCCGCTTCAGCTTTGTATCAAGACACGGCTGCATTTGAGTCCGCGCTTCGCGATCTTCTTGAACTAGGTAAGGTAGGTGCTAGATGACGACTGACAAAAAAGCCAAGAAGATGCCCCCCGGATCCATTCAGTTTGAGCTGTTTGGAGACCTGTTGCGCCTCTCAAAGGTCGCTGGTGCCGAGGCTCTGCCCATTAAGAAGTATGAAGAGCTTGCTGAGTCGTTGGTCTCAAAGCCTAAAGATGATCGGCTTCTCTTATACAAGTTTTTGTGCGGATTGGCCCTCACGGCGCACGCGCGTCGCACACCTCAAGAGGCTCCGAGGAAGGTGATCTTCGATGTTAAAAATGAGCTTTTTTTGAGCATTGTGAACAATTTTGCGAATCGCAAAATTCTCAACTTTCGTTTGTGTGTGAGCCCTCGCTTCAAGGTCATCGAGTACTGTGAAGATTGCGTGAAGTCCAACACTGAGGCAAAACGGGAAATTCGCGAATGGAAGTTTTGCAAAAACTGCAAGGTTGATCGTTCCTATTTCAATGTTTTGAGTGTGTTCCATCGTTTTCCTGAGGGCGGTGCATGTCTGTTTCTCGGACAGGAACTTCTCGACAAGGTTTTTCCTATCAAGGAGCTCAAAAAGGCTCCTATGGGAAAATTCAAGGAGGAACTCGTTTACAAGAATTTCCATTTTTCGCCCCGCAATCTGCAGGCGGCTCGAATGGATTCGGTCTTGAAGGTTTCAGAGAAGTTGCTTGAGATTGCCCCGCAAACCCTCATTGTGGATCCCGAAAAGATGAAGCGTTCCGGTCATGGAATCAAAGGTGACAAACCACCGCGAAAAGCGACGGGTCGCGGTGGGCGTCCGCAAATGGGTGGCCGCCCCGAAAAGAGTGCGGCGAGCAAAAATCGACCCAGTGCGTCTTAGGTCCACTAGATAACTGCTGAGCCTCCCGCTCTCAGCCCCGATTTTCCCTCAAGATTACCCAGTCCCAGCCGATTCCTCAGCAAGCGATCTGAATGGAAAATTGGCTTATAGCCCGGCTCATTTGGATCCTCGAGAGAGGTGATGAATCATGGCAAATGGAACTAATTTTCTCGTTGTTGACCAAAGCAATGAGAGTCAGGCCCTGTGGAAAGAAACACTCGTGGCGGCTTTCCCAGAGTGTGGTGTGGAGCTGTGCTCTAGTGGTGAGGGTGCTCTTGAGCTTGCAAAGTCGAGGAAGTTTTCTGCGATCATTGCTTCGTGGGAACTCAGCCCCATGACTTGTCTTGTCTTTATGCAAAAATTGCGAGAATTGCCGAAGAACACGCACTCTCCGTTCCTGATTTTTGCAGGTCGTCTTTCTGATCGCGATGCGGCCCTTGCACGTGAGTTTGATATTCCAGATGTTCTTCTCGCCCCCTTTGAAGAAACAAAAGTACAGAAAAAGATCAATGAGATGCTCGAGGCTGAAAAAGATCTCGATCCAACATTGAGAAACCTCCGAAAGATTGAGGCCTGGCTCATCGAAAAGCGTGTGAACGAGGCCCTGAGTCTTGTGACGTCGTGTTTGAAGAAAGGTCCCTATGCAGCGCGTGCTCATTGTCTTTACGGCGACATTTGGATGTTGACCGGGAAATACGAGCAGGCCGAAAAAGCATACAAGAACGCGCAGAACTTCGATCCAGAGTACTCTCGCGCGATCAGTGGTATTGGAAAATGTTACCTAAAAATGAATAAGTTTCAAGAAGCTATGTCTGTGTTTGAATCTTTGCACAAGAAAATACCCGGAAACCTCTCGCGCCTTGTTACTATGGGAAACGCTTATCTTGACAATGGAGACAACGAAAAGGCCCGCGAGATCTTCGACAAAGCAAAGGAAATTGACTCCAGCAGCAAAGAAGCAGCTGAAGGGCTCGGAAAAATTGAGTTCAATGAAGGTAATATTGAAGTTGCGTCACGGCTTTTCCGAGAATCTGGAAAAGGGGACGAATTGGCCTCGTATTACAATGGTATGGCCATTGCTCTGGTGAGCCAAGGCAAGTACGACGATGCACTCAAACTCTACAACGACGCTCTCACCGCGGTGCCAAAAAACTCAAAGGAGAGCCTCCTTTACTTCAACATTGGTTTGGCTCTCAAAAAGAGTGATCGCTTTTCCGAGGCAGTCAGCGCGTTTAGCAAAAGCCTTCTTTCTGATCCGGGCTATACAAAGGCTCTGAGCGGTCTTGTTGCCTGCGCACGCAAGGCAGAAAGCAAGGGTGAAACGTTCGACAAAAAACTCGCTGATGAGGCGATAAAAGCCCACAAAGAATTCAAGCACAATGAGAAAATAGCCTCCTGAGGGGAAAACCTTGAAGAAACTCTCTCTCAAAAGGCGATCTGTGGGCCGGCTTATTGCATTTCTCGCTTCTTTTGTAGTTGTCATCACAATTGGTGCGAGTGTTTGGTGTTATGGCTATCTTTCAAAACTTCGCTCTACATTGCCTGATGTTCAAACTCTTGAGGCCTATGAACTCAATGTGCCCACTCTCATCTACAGCAACGATGATGTGTTGATTGGTGAGCTCTTTGATGAGAAGCGATACCCGAAAAAAATCTCCGAGGTGAGTCCTTACCTGCGTCAGGCCTTCCTCGCTTCCGAAGATGCTGATTTCTACCGCCATGGTGGGCTGGACTATGCGGGTATCACTCGTGCAGGCCTCTACTACGTCTTTGGTATTGGCTCAAAAACCGGTGGAAGTACGATCACCCAACAGCTTGCGAAGACGCTCTTGCTCACCCGGGAGCAGACGATTGTGCGTAAGCTCAAAGACATGATGCTGGCTCGTGAAATTGAGAAACTCATGCCCAAAGATCGCATCTTCGAGCTCTATCTCAACACCATCTTTTTAGGAAACAACTCTCATGGGGTTGAATCCGCCAGTCGCAACTACTTTAAGAAGCCGGCAGCAGATTTGAGTCTGGCTGAGGCGTCTCTTATTGCCGGGCTTGCTCCGGCACCCTCGAAATACGCGCCTACCACAAATTTCAAGGCTGCAAAGGCGAGGCAGAAGTATGTTTTGTCGCGCATGGTTCAGCTCAAAATGATCTCTGAAAAAGAGGCTTTGGCGGCCTATGCAGAAGATCTTGAAATTCACAGAGCTGAAAGTCCAAACACTAAAATGACTCCGTTTTTTCTCATGGAAGTGAAGAAGAAATTGGAGTCGCTTTTTGACAAGGTCTCTTTGGAGACAGGTGGATACAAGGTTTACACGACAATTGATTACGAGCTTCAGTCTTTTGCCATGGAGGCTGCAAAGACCTATCTGAAGCAGTATGAGAAAAAGAAAGGCTTTAAAGGTCCTGTGGCACGTCATGGGGAGTTTTTCGAGGCTGCTCTCACAGATATGATTGCTCGGCCCATTGATCTTGAAAAAGAGTCTCTTCGTGCCATTGTTGTGGACCTTCTTCCCCAGTTGGATGCTGCGCTCATCGTTTCGCAGTTGGGCCTGGGCGTGATTTTGGCTGAAGACCATCGTTGGGCACTGCGCACCGGTAAGAACAAAGAAAGCAACATTCTCGACTTTGCCCACATTATGAGGATTGGAGACGAGGTAAGGGTTCGTCTCATGGAGCGCAACTCACCAAAGCGTATTCACGACAACGCCCACATGCTTATTAAGCTTAATGACTATCTACCAAGCTTTCTCAACGGAACTAGTTATGAAGGAGTTCGCTTCTATGCTCTTTCCGATATTGAGCAGGTTGAGGCCTCAGTTTTGTTGATGGACAGCGAAACTGGTGGAGTGAGAGCGATGGTCGGCGGCAGCAATTTTGAAGACTCGCAATTCAATAGAGCGTCGCTGGCAAAGCGTCAGGTGGGGAGCAGTATCAAACCGCTGTATTACTCTCTGGCCTTGGATCATGGCTTTGGGGCAGCTTCACAAATTGACAGTCCACCCATTGTGATTGGCGACTGGAAGCCCGAAAACTACAGCAAGAAGTTCTTAGGACGGACCACACTGCGGAACAGCTTGATCCACTCCTACAATATTCCCAGCATTCAGCTTTTTCAGGCATTGGGAATGGACCTGATCTCTGATCACATGAGCAGACTCGGGCTTGACTGGATCAAACGTGATCTGAGCATGGCCCTTGGCTCAGGCAGTGCTACTCTTCTGCAACTGGTGCAGGCCTACAGCCCCTTTGTGAATCAGGGCCGTATCAAAGAAGCGCGTTACATTGATCGCATTGAAGATCGCAACGGAAAGGTGGTTGTGAGTGGTGACGATAGAAGGCTGATTCCTTTCCCCGTTTTGGATGGCGAGAAAAGCGACCCCGAAACTTCCGCTCGCAAAGACTCTGAGCCAGGAACCGTTTCGCTGCAGGCGTTGAAGAGTCTTCAAGAAGCAGACCCGCTGCAGATACTGAGCCCGGAAGGGGCTTATATTGGTTTTTCTTTGCTTGAGAATGTTGTGAACTTTGGAACTGGCAGTCGGGCTCGAATTCCTGGCTTCAGAGTTGCTGGAAAGACTGGAACCACTAACGGTTACACCGATGCTTGGTTCTTGGGGGTCACTCCTGGTGTTGTCTGTGGCACTTGGGTCGGATTTGATGATGCAAGAAAAAGTCTGGGACGAGGCGGAACAGGGGGCAAGATGGCCGCGCCACTCTGGAGACAAGTTGTGCTGAAGTCGCTTGCCAAGTACGGAAAA
>JANQPW010000062.1 GCA_028285285.1 Silvanigrellales bacterium | reverse complement strand
GTGTAGGTGTCGTCTAGCTGCGAGGAGAGTTCTTTTGTGTTGGGGTTGTGCTTTGCTTCTAGCAGAAGCGTGTTGGTCATCCACTGAAAGCGGGTTGCACGCCCGACCGCAGTCTCGCGAGCCTGACGGCTAAAAGCTATTGCCGCCTGAGGGTTCCCTCTTCGTTTTTCAAGTGAAGAAAGTGCGCTGTACACATAGTAAGGTGTGTCAGTCTTTTTCAGCTCAGCCAGAAGGAGTCTCTTAGCCTCATCGAATGCCTCCACTTGCTGCAAAAGGTAGCTTGCTCCTGTCACAACCGCTTTGCGTTCATAGGAGTTTTTGAGGGAGGCAATAGCATCGTTCACTGTGGAGATGATGTCTTTCTTGAGCTCCGGGCTCACCTTCTCTTTGTCTTTTCCGGCAGTGAACTTTTCAACTTCAATTTCCGGAAAGTGTGCCCAGAGTCGGGTATCGGTCGATAGCTTTGTGTTTTGAGAGAGCTGACGGGCAGCACTGAGCCAGGTGTTCACCAGCACAGCGACAAACTTTGGTCGCTGTTTCTGAGTGAATTCGAGAGCGCGGTGTGTTTCGTAGAGAATGAGCGAACGCATTCCCTGTCTTGATTCCTCGCTTTTTGCCAACAGAGGGAGTTCGGTCAAAAAATAGTCAGCGAAGTCGTTGAGCTGAGAATCTCCTTTTTGAGATTTGGTTGAGTTGTCTGAGTTCTCCTGGGAGAGTGAGAAGTGAGATGAGGCAGCTGAAGCAAACAGTCGCGCTCGAAGCTGTGGTTGGTTTTGAGGTGCTGTTTGGGCAAGCTGTAGGAGGGCTTTTGCTTCCGCAAGTGCAGAGGAAAAGATCCCCATTTTTTCTCGTTCCCAACGGGTTGCGGACAACACGCGCCAGTCTGTGACCGTGGCTTGCCCGGCCAGCGCACGATCCAGGCGTTCTCTCAGCGGAGAGGTGTTCTGTGTGGCTGCCAAAAATGTGTTTTGAAATTCTGTGAACGTCAGAGACTCTGAGATGCGAGCGGCTTCCTGTGAGTTTTGGTCGAGAACTAATATGGTGGGGTAACCGGACACCCCCAAAACTTCTGAAATGAGCTGAGCATTTGATGAGTCACCATCAACGAAGACCCGGGTCACACCTGCGGTGAGGTCTCCAAAACCTGGGCGAGTCAAAACTTGCTCCTTGAGTTCATTGCACGGAGGACACCAGACCGCACCCCAGTAAATCAACAGCGGGGAGGAGTGACTCTGGAGCCAACTCTTGACCTCGTTGCGATCAGTGATTTCTGCAGGCAGTGTGAGCCAGTTGTGTGAGCCAATTTTCTCGTGCTCTTGCCCACTCACGGCCCCTCGTTGGGCTTGGCCTTCAGTCGACTTGTCATTGGAAGTTGAGGTGCAAGACGAGAAAATGACTGCAGAGAGGCCAAAGGCGATACCGCAGAACAAAGGGCGCAGAGAGCGGGTTTGTGGCTTGGAAAAGAAAAGACGTTGGGTTGGATTCATCTGCTGGATCTCCTTGGTCGGCGGCTGACGAAGTGTGGGTATGAGCCCTGCAGGGCTGTCCCTTTGTCTTACTGTGAGTTTTTGCTTGGCGTCAAAGAGAATTGCGGCTCAGGCCGGTCTTTTGCCGCGCGAGACGCGCTCATATTCTTCTTGAAGGCGACCGATGTCCTGAAGCTTTCGTTTCGCTTTTTCATAGGAAGGGTCATGTTTTAAAATCAGTTCAAGGGTTTTTCGAGCCCGATCGAAGTCGTTGAGGTTCAGAAGGCAGAGGGCTTTGTTGAACAGAACTTTGACATCTGCTGGGTTGATCTTGAGGGCCAGATTGTACTTATCAAGGGCTTCTTTTGTTTTTCCAAGATCTTTGTAACAAATACCTAAACTATTGAGAAAGCTTGTGTTTTTTGGGTCGCGACGAAGTGCCTTTTCAAAGAACTGCGCCGCTTTTTCCGGCTTTTTCTGGGCAAAGAGGGTCTTTCCAAGCTGCGCATACAGGTCGGGGTATGCCAGCTCCAGTTTGATGGCCTGCAGCAGGTAATGTTCGGC
>JANQPW010000878.1 GCA_028285285.1 Silvanigrellales bacterium | reverse complement strand
ACGAAAATGGTGATGGGGAGTTTTTCCGTGTGGAAATCTGTGTGAAGACACCTGCTGAGTGTGGCGTGGGCAGTGAGCAAATCGACCCTTCTGGGTTTGAAAAATCTGAGAATTGGGTTTCGGTTTACGAACCCGGAGGTCAAGGTTCGGAGTCTTCTTCTGAGCCAAATGGGTTGGACGGACAAAACCACAAACTGGAAGACTGGATTGCCGCCGACGTTCACATCAACCTCACCAAGCTCAAAGAGGTCTCTCCTGAGCTCGACTTGAAACAAGTGGTTTTCCGCTTTCGCTCTCGCATGCAAGATGGCTTGAAGAATGAAAGAGACACAAGCAAGGGGTTCGAAGATGCCGTTGCCCTCGACAACGTGCGTTTGTCAACCTTTACCGACAGCGGGGATCGCCTCAGTGCCATCGTGGAGGCCATGAAGGGTAAAACGGAGGGAGACACACTCATCGTGAATGTGGGAAGCGGCGGAACCCCCGACTAGAAATCATTTCAAAGGATTCTTTAAAGTTACAGACATTCAGTCTCCAAAACCCATCTCCATCGACTGCCCGCGTTTAGGCTTTTCTCAGAAAATCCCGATAAAAGAAGTGAATCTGGGGAAAGCTGGATTCATTTAGAGACTCATTTCTTGCGTTGACCCCCGCACCGGAGAAACCATGCTTCGAACACGTCCCTTGACTGCCACACACCACTTGCAATTTTGCTCCACTCCTTTTTTGCTGCTGTGTCTGAGCCTCGCAACATCGGGATGCGGCGCACTGCTGCGAGCTGAAAAAGACAGCGGCGGTACCAAAAAAGGCTCCTTCCCTGCAGAACCGAAAGCCCCGGGGGGAGCAGGCTCTCCCAACTCTATTGAACCGGGCGGAGAGAACGGGAATCAGGAAACCCGCGAACCCATCGATACAGAAGCCCGTCTGCTCCGGCTCTTTGACTCAAAAATTCCCACAGGCACTGAGCTCACGATGGAGCAACTCCGAAATCTCGTTTTCGACGGCAGTGCTGACTTGCGCTGCAGGAACAACTTTGAAAGCGCAGCTTACACAGACCTTATTGATGATTTGGGCGGGGTTCGCTGGGCACATGAACACACACAGGTGTACCGTGACCTGGAACTGCCGTTGTTTGGGACAAACTTTAAACGCGCAGGGGGTCTCGAGCACGCCCTCCCTGAGATGGCCACGGCCAGCGTTGCTGCCGATGGAGCCGCACCGACTGAAGCGGCACCAACGATCTCTCGTGCTGACAAGGTGGGACGTCATGGCGACCGGGTGATTTATTTGAGCGCTCGTTATGGTCTCTTCTTTGTAGACGTGAGCAATACCGACAAACCTCATGTTTCCTGCTCCGTGCTTGTTCCCGGCCGCACTCAAAACTTCTACCTGCACAACAACCGACTCATTCTGCTCACGGAACATGCCCAGCAATGGCGTCATAAAAAGTCAGCGGTTATTGCCTTCGACATCAAGCCTGAAGGGCTCAACTACGCCTTCCACCACATTCTT
>JANQPW010001036.1 GCA_028285285.1 Silvanigrellales bacterium | reverse complement strand
GGAGGCACCACGGGAAAGCCCAAGAGCTCCTTGTTCACCCATGCCGAGCTTGAAGGCCTCAACCTACCCAACGCCCGCGGTTACTTTGCCGTTGGGCTCACCGACACGGACAGGGTCGCCAATCTCTGGGCAGCCGGTGGCCTCTACATGACCTTCATTCACATCAATCGCGTGTTGCAAGAATACGGCTGCCAAAGCTTCCCATTCTCTAACAACACCCCAGCCGATTTTGTGCTCACCGTGGCCCAAGACTTTGGCATCAACACGTTTTCGGGCATCACCAGCGTGGTGCTGGGTTGTTTGAGAGACATGTGGACTTCAGGCGGCCAAGATCTCAAAATCGACAAAATTTTCTATGGTGGCGAACACATCTATGAAGCCGATCGTTTGGAAATGCAGGAAAAGTTCGGCACCCAAAGCATTATGGCCCATGGGTACGGCAGTGTAGACTCTTGGTACATCGGCTATCAATGCCAGCACTGCCCCCCTGGCGTCTTCCATGTGCATGACGATCAAATTGAACTTGAGATCATCGATCCCGACACAGGAGCCCACGTTGCCGAGGAAAACGTTGGGCAGGTCTTTGTGACCGCCTTCGAGAGGCGTCTCACGCCCATTGTGAAGTATGCCGTGGGAGACCGGGCCCATTGGATGCAGGAGCCCTGCCCGTGTGGCCGCCACAGCCCTCGTTTTCGCCTCCTGGGTCGCGGAGACGATGTGCTGCGCATTGGCTACGACTCCATTGACTATGAAGCCGTTCAAAATGTCGTGGTGAAGCATTCTGAGCTCACAGGCAACGTTCGCATGAGCAAGTCGCGCGAGGGAGGTAAAGACACTCTCACCGTTGCCGTGGAGTCTCGCTCGGAACTCTCCTCCGGAAAAAAGGAGACTCTGGCACAAGAGTTGCATGATCAACTTTTGGCGGATCGGCCTTCCCTCCGTGGATTTGTTGAAAAAGGCCAGATCAACCCGGTAAAAGTTCAAATTGAAAAACCGGGAGCACTCCCCCGCAACCCACGCACAGGAAAACTCGTGAGGGTCGTAGATGCTATCTGAAGCGCAATTTGCCGTTGGAGCAGCACAGCCTAAGGGCACAGCACGACTGCGCACGCGCTTTGGTCGGGGCGTCTCAGCGCCAGAGCCCGACTCTCCTTCCTCCACTCACACCTTAGACACTTCGGCGGGTGCCTGGACAGAAAGTGCTCACCCTGGTGGTGAGCCCGATGTGGCTCCCTGCCTCCTCTTTGTTTCTTCGGAACTGCGACAGCGCGGCGTCAAATTGAGTGAACCCCAACAGAAAGCTCTTAAAGAGTTGATGCGGCTCATGGCCGTAGAGGCCTCACCCCGCTGCCCCAGAGATCCGGGTCTCGACTGGGAAGTCACCGTTTCATCTCCGTCAGACCAAGAGGTCTTGATTTCTGTGATCAACCGCGGCCTCCCCCTTTTGTCAAAGAGCTTCCTTCCCGATTCCGTGTCAAAGGAACTTCCCCAGCTCCACTACAAAAACTTGGGTCGGCACGGCCAAAGTTTCAGCATTGGGTTCAGAACCAACACCGACGACCCACAGACTGCTCAAACGGAGTCTTCTCAGCGATCGGGAGCAACTGCCGAACCCAGTGAACCCTCCGCAGAGCTCTTACCTGTGCGTGAAATACAGGAAGGTGACTTTGAGGCTCTCACTCAGCTTTTTCATAAGGTCTACGAGTACCGTTACGTGAATGAAGCGGTTTACCACCCCGACCGATTGCGAAAGATGGTGTTTGACAAAAGACTCATTTCGCTGGTTGCACCTCTGGCTAACGGGCGCCTCGCAGCTCATCTGGGCATGATTCGGCTGGGTGAAAAGCCTCATGTTTACGAAATGGGTTTTGGCCTCACCGACCCCGACATCAATTCGCGAGGAGTGTTTTCAACACTCCTTCAAGAGCTTATGGAACAGGCGAACCGCATCGACATGGCCTATCTGGTTTTTGACTACGTCACCAACCATGACCTCACTCAACGTGTTGTGAGCCGTTACGGTTCCTGCGACATGGCCCTCTGTGTGGGATCTCAGCTCTCCGACACGCAAGCAAAACTGGCGGCGTTGAACATTGGCACCGATTCTCAAGAAATGGATCGCTATTCAATCTTGATCGGTGTGAAAACCCAGGTGGACTCTCCTTTTGGGCGAACCATCCACCTGCCCATTGCCCTTGGAGAAATGCTCGGCTTTCTCATTGAGCCGTTGGGAATGGAGTGGCTCCCCACGCCGCGCTTTTGCCCTCTCGATGAAAGTGGTTCCTTTCATCACTCCAAAGACTCGTTTCAACGAACCGCGAGTTACGAACTCACGAGACCTGGCGTGCGTGCCATCAGAAAAATCATTCAAGATTGGAGGCATGCCCTGCGCCTCGGCTATCAGTATTGCTCTGTAGACATTCCCCTTGATGCGCCAGGTGTAGGGCAGGCCTATGATCGACTGGCCAACGCAGGGTTCTTCGTGAGTGGATTTGTTCCCTTACGCTTTTCGGGCCGGCTCGCCCTCCGCTTGCAAGCCACAGGGCCAAAAAGGCTGGCCTTTCACCACATCAAAATTGCTTCGGAGATTGGCCGTCGGCTCCTCCAAGTTGTGCACGACAGTCACGAGAGGAATGTTTTGCTATGAATCGCTTCCCAGCAGCCACGGCTATTAGTGAAGTGGATCAGCCCTTGAGCTGGACACCCGACAAACAAAAACTCATGGTGGATGCCTGCCGCGAAATGGCCCTCTTCCATGCCGAGTCAAACCCGGTCATTCAGAAACTCTATGCCGCACGGGGTTTTGATCCCAACAGCCTGCAAACGGAAAACGATCTCGCGAACATTCCTGCGCTGGGTGTGACCGCCATGAAGCGTCACCTCCTCACTTCGCTTCCCGAAGAGCAGGCTGTGCTCAAGCTCACATCGTCGGGAACACGTGGCCTCAAAACACAGATCTGGTTTGATGAAGACAGCCTGGCGCGAGTTCAGCGCATGCTCGATGTGACGTTGGGTCAGGAAGGGCTTGTCTCACAAGAGACCACCAACTACTTGGTTTTTGCATATGATCCAAAAGATGCTGGTAATCTGGGAATTGCTTACACAGAAAAGAACCAACTTCGTTTCGCGCCAGCAAACGAGGTGTACTACGCCGTGCACAAGCCAAAGAACAAGGATGGCCAGCCTTCAGGTGACTGGCATTTTTCCAAAGAAGAGTGTTTGCAAACGCTGGAACGATATGCTGCCGAAGGCAAACCCGTGCGCCTGCTTGGCATGCCGGCTTTTCTGTTTGAATTTGTGGAGCACGCGCGCAAACAGGGTGTGCATCTGAATCTGCCCAGAGGCAGCCTGATCTTAACCGGAGGTGGCTGGAAAGCAGCCGAAGACAAAAGTGTGAGCCGAGCAGAATTTCGCAACCGCTGCTCCGACGTGTTTGGCATTCCCGACGAGTGGATCCGCGATGGG
>JANQPW010001031.1 GCA_028285285.1 Silvanigrellales bacterium | reverse complement strand
AAACTACAGCGATCTCCTAGACGAGCTTGAGAAGTTCCAGCCGGGAGACGACATTGAGGTCGTTGTGCAACGTGGAAGGGGAGAGAAGGAAGAGCGCTTGACCGTGAAAACCCGAAGGAACTGAGGGGTCTTTGGTGCTGAATGGGTTGAGACTGCTTCCGACTGTTTATTTGCTGATGTCTTGCGTTCCTCAAGAAAAGGGGGAGCCCAAATCGCAGACTGCCGAGCTTGAAGAGTTCGTGGATTTTGCCCGCACCTTCGCTCGATGGGCACCGCTTCAGGGTTGTGTCAACAGTGCCGAAACGCGAGCCAATCCCTCCGGTTTTAACGAATTTTGGAGAAACGATCTGAGAGAAAAGTGGGAGCGCATCAAAGTTGGACCACTCCCCAGAAACGTGGTGATGCAGTTGCTCGAGCAGGAGAGTTGGGAAAAGGTTTGGGAGAACTATGAGCCAAAGAAGCTCAACACGGCTCCCTCTTCCCAGGCATCTGATGAAGACACCCCGCAGGCTGGAGTGTACCTGCTCAACAATGGAAAGATCGGCAAGTGGTACAGCGGTTTTGAAGATCATTTTGTGGAAGGGTTCTTGGCAGGTGCTTGCCTGGGTGGCCCTGAAGTCGACGGCATCTCCTCTTTTGAAAATGCAGAAGGTGACACCCAGGTTGTGGTTGTGATGGAGCAGGTGCATGCAGACCTGGGGTCCACAAATTGGAGAGACCTTGCGCGGGAGGAGAGAGAACCCATTGTGACGAGCGAGGGTTTTTTGAATTGGCTTGAAGACATTCTGCGCGTTGCCGAGCTCAACCGAATCTCACCCCATGACTTTCAGTTCATGACTCTGCCATTTGAGGAACTCTCCGAGCAGCCTTCCAAGAAGTCCTTTCAAATCATGGACACCGACTACTACGTGCAGGTTCCCGAGGGGAGTCGGGGCGCTCAGCCCGGAATGATCTTCCACTCCGTGTTCCGCGGCTTTTTGAAAGCAAAACCAGAAGGCGTGATCACACCGGGTCTCAAGCAGATGGTCCAAACCTTCTTGAGTCGAGTGAAGAAAAAAGACCAACTCCTCTACGAGGCACACTGTGCTGTTCTAGAGAGCAGAGGCTGGAGCTTTTGCGAAACTGATCGGGAAACAAGAAAGTGAAGCCGTGACCGTTTTCCAACGGGTTCGTCAAATGCTGTTTAAAAACTCTTCGAGAAGATCCAGTTCCTCATCGGAAACTTCCAGGCGCAGCTTTTCAATTTCCTCATCGGAAACTTCCTGGCGCAGCTTTTCATTCAGCAGCGATTGCTTGCGCTTGAGTGCACCTTCGAGCGTGGCCACGGAACCATCGTGAAAGTACATCAGCTGTTCCCTCACATTCACAAGAGAAGGGGCTTTGAAGCGGCCTTTCTTGCGCTGGCCCCGATCTTCAAACTCCAAGATCTGCTGAACGGGATCGTCTTCTCCCAGGTCGCGATCTCCATAGAGATAAGTCATGATGTTTTGCATTTTTTCGGGAAGTGCGGCAATGAAGGGCGGGTTGGTCAAGAGCCCTCCCGCGTTGTTGGTGGCGGTGCCAATGTCAAAGACTGCGGGCCGGCGTTCTGGGTTTGCGGCCGTCCACTTTCGATCGGGGTCAGCACCCCCGCTTGTGTATTTTTCACCCTGGTGGCACGAGCTGCATTTTGCTTGAAAGATCTCTTGGCCGCGTTGCACTTTTGCCGCGTCCAATTCAGGTGGCTGGAGCTTGGGAATGCCTTCATGAACATAGAGAGAGAGGCTCTCGAGTTGCCTTTCACTGAGTCCCGTTCCACCCAAGCGTTCTTTGCTGATCACGTCCGC
>JANQPW010000992.1 GCA_028285285.1 Silvanigrellales bacterium | reverse complement strand
AAGCTGCTTTTCATCAACGCGGCCTTCCACAATCAAAAATTGATGGGTCGAATGCCGGTTCCTGTTTCTTGAGGAGATGAAATGAACGACACCAGTTTTAGAGATTCAGCAGAGCTTCGAAGTCAACCTCGCAGTTTGTGTAAATCTGGGTTTGACCTGGCCTCAGGCGAAGGTAGGCAACAGAGTTGCCACTCCCTGAAGGAGTTTCCACAAGTGCGAGGCGTTGGAAGTCATTGAGCCAAAAAACGGCTGAGTCGGAGCTAACCTCATGGGAGTTTACCGCGGGGGCATCAATGCGCTGAGTCACCCCAGAAGTGACGAAGAGGCCGGAAAAGGAAATTTCACCGTCGCCATTTCTTTCAAAACTAAGGCTGACGTCGGCATTAAAGAGAGTGTCAGCGCAGGTGGCTGTGGCACCATGAGCTGTGAGGCTTGTAAAGACGGGTAAAACACTTGCCCAGGTGATGGTTTTCCAGAAAAATTTCTTCATGATCGATCTCCCTTTTTGTTGGGGAAGGCGGCTTGTGCCGAACTTCCCTCTCATCACTCACTTCTTGTCTCGGGCAATGCGAATGATGCGGCTGTCAGCAGGGTCAAACACGACTCCCAGACGCCCTCTTGCTGTGGCCGCATGCCGTGTCAGGTTGAAGGGCAGGTTTTCGCTGGTGATGTAGCGCCCACACTGCATGCGCACTTCGGCTCCGTCGATGATGTCTTTTCGCTTGCAGTCTTGGTCTGTTTGTCTTGTGGGAGCTGACTCTCCAAAACCTTGCCGCACAGAGTTTGCGGCGAGGGCTGCCAAATAGCGACTTCCCATCATGAAGAAACCGGGCACGCCTGGAGCAATCCGACTGAGGCCCCCGTCTCCACCGATTTGCTTGGGAAGTTCCCAGTAGATGCTGGCTTCTTGATGAATGGCTGGGGCACCAATGTGGCTCTTGAGCGCCTGGGGAGCAAACAGACGGTAGTAGGCGGTTTGTTGGGCGAGATAGGTGCGTTGATTTTTAAGAGCGTCCTCACTCACTTTTGGTTCTTCTGATTCTTCCTGATTTCTTCTGAACCTTCTTCTTTGTTCCGGCAGAGGGTCGCTAAAGTGAGCGGCCACAGCGGCAATGTCAAATTTTTTCTGCAACAGAGGGTGCTCAGCAACACGTTCTCTGTAGTCGTCGATGTTGTCGGGCTTTCCAAATATTCCTGTGAAGTTGATCACATCAGCCCCTCTGTAGGCGGTCTTGAGCTCTCGCACCTGTGACTCGGCATAGTACTGCAACATCCAGTTTGAAACCCGACGGTCGGCCCAACCACCCGTAACAGCCACATGAACCCGATCATTTTCTTTTGTGATGCTTGGATTTTCTTTTACCTCTATGGACGCTGGCCAGTTGTTGGCAAGGGTGTTTGGGTTCACCTTGCGCAGATCATAGAGCTTTGTGATGCCCATGCCATAGTTGCCTCTGCCGCTTTTCACATTGCGGTTGTTCAAGAAGGCCGGAGCGAGAAGTTCTGTCATGAGAGCTGGTTCACGCACAGACGGCTGGATGGTGTAGAGCCGTTTGTCGACTGCGGCGAGAAGGAAGTCTTTGCTCTTGCAGCCATCTTTGTTTGTTCCCGTTGCGCAATCACCGAGGTGCTTTTTAAGGAGGGAAGACTGGAGAATGCGCTCAATGGTTGTAGCGTTACCCAGCACGATGGTCTGAATTCGAGGATAACGAATGGACTCTTTGGTCACCAACGAGTCGCGGTTGTTGCCCAGCACACCTGTTGTGACTGTGAGCACGCCGTCGGCAGGTGGTTTGGCCAGAAATTCGGCCACGGGGTAGAGCTTGCCCGCTGGTGGGTCATCAACAGCGTCCACCACATGGCGCCC
>JANQPW010000867.1 GCA_028285285.1 Silvanigrellales bacterium | reverse complement strand
AGATTCACCTGAGTCGCCAAGCCCGCTTCTCCTGCCCAAGCCAGAGTGTCTTTCAGGCGGTGGGCAATGTGATCGACCGACTGGCCTTTGGCAAAGGTGTTGATGAGCGCACGACGCAACGGAAAGTTGAAGAGACCCTGGAAACCGGACTGAAAATAGGGCGGATAAAGGTGGTAGGAGCCCTCATCAAGCAACTCTCCAATCATGAATAGGTCAGGCTTTTCCTGTTTGAGGCTGCCGATCCATTTGCGAAAAAACTGCGGTTCCACATGCTTCACCGTGTCCATGCGCACCCCATCGATCTCAAAACGACGGAGCCACTGCAGGTGAATGTCGGTGAGGAAACGGGCTGCATCAGGATGGCTCTGCGCAAAGTCGGGCAGACCCGCCAACGGGCAAAAGATTTCGGCAGGCCCCCAGCTGCCGCACCCTTGTTCTGGGTGAAACCAGTTGGGCCGCTGCGAAACAATCGCTGCTTCATAACCGGCGTGGTTCACCACCATATCGAGCATCACTTTCATGCCGCGCGAATGCGCCGCATCGATGAGGGAGTCGAACTCAGCAGCAGTGCCAAAACGGGGATCAAGTTCCAGTTCATAGGGAATGGAAAAATTAGCCCAATAACCGGGAAAGCCGCAATTGGCCCCCTCTTTCTGAGGAACACCCTTGTAGAGCGGGGTGACCCACAGGGCGTCCGCACCAAGGTCTTCAATGTGGGGAAGGCGCTGCTGCAACCCCCTCAGGTCGCCGCCTTGATAGGCGTGGATGTCGTCGGGGTTGTTGCACTCTGGCACACCATGAGAGCTGTCGTTTTGCTGATCACCGTTCTGAAAGCGATCGAGCAAGGCAAAATACAGCACACGGCCTTTCCAATCGTTGGCCGACGCCTCGAGCTGCGCACCCAGCAGCAGGCCGGCCACTGACAAACCGATCTTTGTTCCCTTGATGATGATTTTCTTGAGCATGATCCCATCCTTGTGTTGTGCCACTCTCCAGTTCCCCAAGGGTAGGGTCGAGTGCTGGGATGCAGAAGCCCTCACGGAACCAAAGGCTGTGCCCAAACCGTCAACGGGCGGCGCAGAACGGGTGCCCTCAACCGGTTGCGTCACCCCAGTTGTGTGGAGATCTGGTCCTCTGCCCACTCCAAAATCTTCTCGGCATTTTGAACCACATCGCCGGCTTCTTCCCGAGTGAGAACCAAAACACCTTCCTCATAGCGACGGGTTGCTGCAAACTCGGTCAGAGCTCCGAGTTCGTAGCCGAAGTGAGGAGCAGACTCGTCGGGAAGTTTACTCACCAACACACCAAGCTCATGCACAAGTGGAACGGGCAAACCATAGGCACACAAAACGGCTTTCAATGCCTTTTCAATGGCCTGTTGACAAAGAAAGAACACGTTCTCCGCGCGGCTCTTCTCCTGGCCAAAATTCTGAAAAAGAACACGCCCACTTCCGAGATCTCCTTCGGCAATGCTCAGCAACTCACGGGCATACTCTTTCTTGAAGGTTCGTTCCTGGTTCTTGGGGCTCATCGTACTTCCCTCTGATAGAGCAAGCGACCTTCTTCAGATATGATCATGCAAACACCACCCAATCTGCGCTTCCGTTCAAAATCACTCTCCAGGAAAAGCAAAAGGTCATGACTCCAATCGGTTGAAGGCTTAGTGCCAAAAAGTCGCTTTCTGGCCTGCACCAACTCCTCAACTGAGCTCAACACGACGGCCAAATCAATGTCAGAATGATCGGTCATTTCGCCCCGGGCCGCAGAGCCAAACAAATAGACTCGCTGAGGCGAGCACGCTCTGAGAATCCACTCAAGCTTTTCTTGAACCAGCTTTTCAACCTGGGCAGGAGGTAAAGAAGCTGGAGCAAAGCGACTACTCACAATCTCTCCTCCTTCCGAGTCCGATGCAACGGCAGGCACAAAGGACACTTCATCTTGTGGCAAGTGGCCAAAATGGTCAAACTGATGATTCCGGT
>JANQPW010000925.1 GCA_028285285.1 Silvanigrellales bacterium | reverse complement strand
GTTTCGAGGATTTGATCCGGGATCTCAACCAACCCAAAACGCAAACACCTCCCTCAACCCGCAAAGAGACCTCGCGCAGGAGGCCCGCATCAGGAACCTTCAGGCCGATCTGTCCGTTTTGGACTCAGTTGTGGGAGATCTCAAAAGGCTCCGTCTCGAATTTGTTGGTGATGAGAAAATCAAACTCGACTCATTTGAAGACGCTATCCGCAGTGCAGAAAAAAGCGTGCGCGCGCAGCTCGAACTCGAAAACTCAATGGCGCAAAACGACCCAGTCTCACCCGCAAAAGATAGCCCAAACACGGGCATGTGTGCTGCACCCTCTCGCCCTTCAGCTTCCTCTGTGCCAGCCCGCTCCCAAGCAATGTTTGACTTGATCTATGCAGCACTCGCCTGCAACCGGATTCAAATTGCGGGAATGATGTTTGGTTACTCAAGCATTCAATGGAGATACGAATGGGTAGATGGGGTGACAATCAGTGAGAGTGCCCACGGCCAGGTTTATCATCCCCGCGACAGCAGTGTTCAAAACCTCATAACCGGCTGGAACTGGAACGAGCTGGGCCGCATTGTGAGAAAGTTGAAACAAACCCCCGACTTCAATGGCACCATGCTTGACAACACACTCATATACGGAACAAGTCACTTTGGTCTGCACCACAATCTCGGAAACATACCGGTTGTGTTCATTGGCAATGCTCAAGGAAGATTGAAAACGGGCCGTAGTCTATCGGTGCAGGATCACACGAATGCCAGATCGCTCGCCTCAGTTGCTCAGCTCTTTGGCTTGAACGCCACTGGCTTTGGCGACGAACCCAACAGTGGGGGAATTGAGGGACTCATCGTATGACGGCATCTTGATTGCCCGTAAACCGATGGCCACTGCCCTTTAGGCAACGGGCTCCTGGGTAAAGCGACTTTGAAGGTTTGACCAAAAATTATCCCAGACTTCTTTTGCTTCACAGTAACCTGCAACTAGGTCCTGCAAACCACTGGGGTCATCGTCAAGCAGTTCATTGATGGCGGCCTTGATTTGTTCACTGTGCGTGATGTCCTCTTCACCAGTGTGGATGTCCCAAAACAACCAATCAATGTTCTTTTCATTTTCAATGATGACAGGGTTCATCCGAAGCTTCTTGTAGGCTGCAGTGAGATAAACCTGGCAAAGACACTCAGCGCCCATGCCTCTCAAGCCCACACCGTACATAAAAGGACGTTCCCACATGCGACCGCTCAGTCGCTGCAAAACCTCCAGGTTCTCCGGAAAGCGTGACTCTTCAAGAGTGTCCGACGGGTCGCCCAGGCTTGTGAGAAAGTTGTCCCAAAGCTTCAGGTGCGTTTTGTCGGGAGAGTCTCCGAGCTCGTCTGCGGCAATCTCAGCAACGATGCACTTAAACTTCCCAAATGGAGCCTTAAACATCAAAATACCCAAGTCGCTGATGAAGTATTGAATAAAAAATCGATACTCGTGGAGGATGTCAATCAGCACCTGACGAGGGGCGAATTGAAGAACCTCAACATAGGACTTTGCTCCGTATTCAGCCTCAAGTCGGGCTGAATCAGCGAAAGCCCAAAAATCTTCTTTGGTTTTGATGGATTCTACTGATCTTTCGGTGCACACAGAGTGCAAAACCATGGCCTGTCTCCTCTTCTTCTTTAGAAGCAATTAGAAAACTTTTCTCGACGGTTTGCAATCTTTGAATTTGACGATTGAAAGCCGTCGACGAAACACCGATGGTGGGATCACTTTTCTTCAGTCGCCGTCAATGGTGTGGTTCAATTGGAGATCCATGGAGCCACTACCAGCCGAAACACACAATCGAACGGCCAAGCTCACGCCCGTGAAGTCAATGAAGGTGACACGGCCACGGTGGGCACCAACCCAACTCACCGGCTCTTTCTTGGAAGTTTGGCAGTTTGGAGCGTTGCTCCCTTCTTCGTACACGACAAACATGTCAACAGGCTGCAGCCTTTCAATGTGAAAAGTAGCGGTGGTGTGACTCACATTCTCTACTGAGAAAAGCGCGTAGTCATTTTCTACACTCTCAACGGTGGGGCGATGGTGGGGGTTGGCCTGAATCTCATTTTCACCCGCGCCATGCCCACCACAGGCCGTGCTCAAAAGCGGAAAAACCACTAAAATTAATGAAAAAACAACTGGGGAACGCATTCTAACTCCGGAATTCTTCGATTTTTAGTTTCAGTTCAAGGCTTTCGCCGATTCGGCTATAGCAAAATCTCTGACAAATTCAGAAAAAAAGCCAAACAATGAGGCAAAAATGTTAAAAAATGGCGACAATGCAAGATCAGAGGCGGAGCCGAGCCCCGTCAGGCTTTCTTTGTGATCTCGAGAGCGGCAGTGTTCACACCCTCATCGCCAAAAGAGTTCACACCTTCCACTCCCATGAGCCTCGCCAGACTCACGTAGAAATCCGACTCATAGCGGGTGCCAACCTGTGCACCATAGGCACTGACAATATGCTCTTGACCCTGAAAGCGTTGCACGTAGGTGCTCTGTACCTGAGTGGGAAATGGGAGTGTTTTACCCAAGTCGAGCCCTGCGTTCTTTCCGCCAATGAGGGTGAGCACTTTGCTGTGGATCTCATGGTTCCCTTCGGAGATAGTGCCACTCAAAACAATGAGGGTGTTGTCAAGCACCGACCCGCCATCAATGTCTTGAGTCTGTTTGAGCTGACTCGCAAGGTCAGCAATGGGCTCATACAGGGTTTGGGTCATACCGAGATATGCAGACCTTTGCTCTGCATTCGAATGATGAGCCACCACATCATGTTGATCGGTTCTTGACTCGCCCGGACCAGGAGGCGGCAACTGAGTTCGGGTTTGCCCACCGTGCTGCCAGGTCCAGACTTGCTCTCCGTTTTGGCGAATCGGCATTTCTCCCAAAGAGAGCACGCCAAGGAACTGTGCCATTCCACAGCTGGCCATGCCCGCATAGGAACGCAGAGCCCGCTGGTAATTCATCAGATAAGCAACCTGCGCCGCAGGAGGAGTCAATGTCTGACAACTTCCCACATTCGCAACAGCACCCGGCTCACCCAGCCCCAGTTGTTTCTCAAGCCCTTCAATTGCCGCAAGCTGCGAGTCGAGGTGGCTTCTTTCTTCCGCAGACAGTCGCCCCCTCAATGCGGCAATGTCAGCCCGTGCGAGATCCAAAACAGACTTTCGACGAAGACGTGCTTGTGCCTGAGGTGAGGTTGGAGGTGGGCTCTGCGAAGTTGAAGTCGCCCTTCCCTGCACCACATCAAAGAAATTTTCGGTGTTGAGGGAAGGAGTTTGCTTTTGAACTCCGGTTCCAATTTTTTTCCAGCTGTAGTGACTCGCATAACTCTGCTCACCAACTGCAATGAGCTGCGGCTCAACTACGAAAGAGTGTCCCTGTTCCGAAAGCCTTCTCGCCACGAACTGATCAATAGATTCCCCCTCGGCATTCGCAAAGCTTGGTGAGTTGGGTCTCAGCGCTCCTGTGAGCACAGCAGAAACATTGTCGTCATGGGCATTGCCCCATCCGCCATTGCCACACAAACCTTTTATGAAGAGTATGTTCTCCCGCAAGTCATGCAGCGGAGTCAGTGCTCCCGTGAGGCTTTGTTGCGCGAGATCCCCATCCGGAATCAGTGATGACTCGAGCCAGCCATGATAGTTCATGACAAACAAGACTCTGAGAGGAACAGACCCCTGCTGCGCTAGCACTCTCGATTGCCGCACCATGGGGTAAAGAAGAAGCGCTCCTGCGCCAAGGCCGCGCAGCAGACTGCGACGCTTCAAAAGCTCTTCTTGCACGATGGTCCTGTAGTTCGAAACCTTTCTTGCACTCATTTGACAGCCTCCACCGAAAGCCGACGCTTCCAAAGGTTTTGAGATCGAGACAACGCCACATAGAGGTCCAGCACAGAGGCGTTTTCTTTTTCACTCTCCGCAAACACCTCTGCAAGGGAACAATTGTTCTCGCTTGTTTCACGTATGCCAAAACCAAACTGCGTTACCCTTCCTGCCAAACAAACCTGAAAATGCTGAGAGGCCACAAGATTGCGGAAAAAACCTGCACCGTTGGTGAAGTCCTCTTTGACGTCTCCAATGCCGGCTATGGAACCATTGAGCTCGAGCGAGCCTCCATTAACAGGATCTCTCAAGACGGTTCCACCAATGGCGTCGAAGTTTTCAAGTGCAAGAGCAAGCGGATCCAGTGTGTTGTGGCACACAGCACATCGTGGCTCCTGAGCGTGGGCTTCAATTGCATCTCGAATGTTCTTGACTCCCATCAGAGCGTCATTCTCAGCCTTTTGGGCTATGTCCTCCAAAATTCCAGGTGGAGGTGAGCTGACCTCATGACATGCCACCGCTTTCAGAAAGTATGCTGCCCGATGGGTGGGTGCGTTTCCATCTTTTCCAGAGTGCGAGGCCACCACAGAGGCATGGGTGAGGATCCCGGCGCGCTCAGCTGGTAGGTCAAAAACCTCGGAGGCACCATCTACGGTTCGTT
>JANQPW010000919.1 GCA_028285285.1 Silvanigrellales bacterium | reverse complement strand
GAAGCACTTCAGTCATTGCGATCTCTTCCTTCTTCCATGGCGCGCATACCATTCCAAGCTGTTGAAGTGAGACCGATCCAGCCGAAGGAATTCCTCAAGCCCAAAGCGGCGCGCAAAGAGCACAGGATCAGCGGGAAGCTCTCCCAAGGCACCATTCATGTGACGAAGATATTCTCCCACGAGCCATTGAAAGGCTGCTTCCTGCAGCTCTCCTGGTGAAAACAAGTCACGCGACTGCTGCAAATACTGACGGAGTTCCACTCGGAAAGAGGAAGTTCGTCCCGACACGAGAACCTCCCACCTCAGCCGCCAGCAGGTCGGGCGTGCTTGCCCCACCCCAGCTCCCTGACAAGACCGAAAAAGCGGGCCCAGCAGCTCCCGATGCCCTTCGCCCCCGGAGCTCGAAAGAACAAGCAGAGCCAACCACTGTGAGCGACTTTCGTCGGCTGTTAAGCCCTCGCTCGACGCCAAAGGGCGCGCCCACTGCGGAAACAAACGTGCTTCAACGCTGCGGCTCAAGGGAGGTACGGGATGATACGCGAGGAGCCCTTCGGTCTCGTTGAGGAAGGTGTCACGCCGAACGGGCAACAGGGGGGCCGGACGCACAAAGCAATTGCTGAAGACCTGCCCCAGTGGAGGTAAAGAAACTCCCTGAGACAATGCGAGGCGCACCGTTTGGAAAAGAAAGTCGAGCCCCAGTTCAGACGCTCCCGGTTGACATAAAAAGTCGCTCTGCTGGTGCAATTTCTGCAGCAATGAAAAGCGTTTCTCGAGGGCAGCACGTGAAGGAGAAACACCTTTGTGATGAGACAACTCTGCCACAAAATGCCGGAGCAGGGCAGTATCGGGGTAAGAAATCTGACCCAAGAGTCTTCTGATAGGAGCCTGCGACGATGTGAGCGGCATCGAGGTTCCCGCAAAAAAGCCAAGTGCATCCCAAAGGGCCCGTGCCCGAAAAACTGCACCCAAGCGTTTCCAACGTTCATTCAGCAGCTGGGGCTGTGAGATGCGCAGAAGGAGCAAACCCACACGTGCAGCGGTGTCGTTGAGCAACCGCCGATGCGCAGGCGGGGTTGTTGCCATACCCCAGTAACCAGGAACAACACCACCTGCCCTTTCATCCAAGCTGGGAACACTTGCGCCAAGAGCACCCAGGGCACGCTGCCGTGTTACCGAAACGAGATCCATCAGCTTCCGGCTGTTGTGTGCCACAGCCGACAGGCCCAAATGTGGCCGTGATCCTTGAAGCCGCAAAAGCGGTCGCCACGAGGGGCTGCGTTCGAGCTCCCGAGGATGCAGGTAAAACAGGGAAAGCGCAGCGACAACCTGTGGGTGAGGGAGGAGTTCATCGTGAAACAGACGGTGGTGCGGCAAAAGCCGCAAAAGCTCTCGAGCGTAGGCAGCATTGTCGCCCGCAAGTTTAGCGCCCACAACTTCCGACAACTGACTCAAGCCCTCTGGTGCCCTTGCGCGCAAAGCCGGAACATCATGCACGCGGGGCAATCCATAGCCAGGCAGCACAGTAGGATCGTAGGCATGCGGACGGGCCACAAGAAACATTGCTCCCAAAAACAACGCCATACGAACTGCAGCGGTGCGCAACTGCCAAAGAGGAGACACAGAGCCCCGCATCACTTGGCCAAAGCGCTGGGAGTGTTCCCCACGGCTTTGTCTCTGCCGACCCGATCGCCCTCGAGAAGAGCTCGAACGCACTCGTGTGCCTTTCAAGCGCGTCTCACGGTGCTCTTGACGTTTTTTGAACCACTCCTTTTGAGCCGTGTAGTGCTGCGTGCAGGAGCAACTGAAGGCAAAACCTTCATTGAAGATGGCTGGCTTTTTTGTGGGAGGAAGTGGAGGAAGAGGCACTCTGCTCGCTTCAGGAGCGCTAAAAAGCAGGCGGAGACCCTCGTCATCTTCGGAAACCACGGGAACTTGACAATTGCGAAAAACCACCGCACCAAGAGGGCAAGATGCCATGACTTTTCCAGCAGAAACGGCATCAAAGGGCCCTAAAAGCTGTCGCTTCGGATCCACAACATAACAATCTTTTCCGGTTCGTCTCTCCATAGAGTCTCCCACCGGGATATCGGCAGTGGCTCAGGGGCAATAGAGATGCAATTGGTGCCGACCAGTCAGGGCCGCGACGAGCAACGTCTGATCGCATTCCCTTCGAAGCGGCCTCAGAGGTTGATTTGGTTGAGGCGCTCTATATCAAAGAAATCGGCAACGAGGTGCAGCTTGTCGAAAGACAGCTTGAGCATGTGTCCTTCTTTTGGGGCATAAATGCCCATTTGAAAGAGCGAGTCAAAAGTTCTCTTGCCATAGACTTTTGTGAGAGACACGGGCTGAGAGACAATGCCCCGCAGAAAGGCACTGCGGTGCAACTGCGTTGCTTGCTGCATGAGCTGGTCTCTCGAAAAGCTGCTGTGCGCGCTCAACAGCTTGAGTGCTGCGGCAATCTGCAGAGCGTAGATTTCTTTTTCTGTGGTCACGAAACCAGCCGCAAATTCCAAGTCTGCCTGGGCCTCTTCGCCTTCCACCGCCTGAACACTCTCCCCAGAAACAGTGACCGCACCCATCTGTGCAAGCACATCAAGAGCCACGTCGAGCAACTTCTCTGAAGACAGTGTTTCCGGCCAAAAGAGCTCCCGCTGCCAAGTTTGTCGCACAGCATCAAAGGCAGAAAGCACAACCTCTCGTCGCAGGGCGGAAAATCCACGTTGTTGAGACTTCAAAACCAGCTTGGCCACAACCCCAGGAACGGCAAAGAGGTGAAAGACAGTGCCTCGATACCAAAACCAATTGAGAGACTTCGCTTCTGAAGAACGGTAACCACCTTCGGGCACCGGCTCCAAAAAGCCCCATTTACGGCAAGAAGCCAAGGCCTCACCAAAGGCGGTCTGCGCCTTTTGATTGGCAATGGGCAAGCGAACGACTTCCTGCGGCTCATCTTCCGCAGGGTTCTGCGGTTTCTCATCTGTGCCCAGAGCGTCGTTCCCCAGGTTTTCCCGAGCCGCATGCTCTTCTTTTGACAAAGAGAAGCTTTCGCCACTGGAAGTGAAAGCATTCGACACTTGGAGTCCGAGTTTCTGAGACAAAAGCTCGACGATCCAAGCACTTTGCTCAAACCGTTTGGAAAGCAGCTCTTCAGCACACTCCTCTTCTTTCATTGCCAAAACCACTGTGGCCAACAAAGAGGTTCCACTCGCAACAGCCGTGGCATTGATGCCCTCATTGACCCGCATGGCCAAAGACTCCACAAAGCTTTGCACCAGTGGGTGACGCGGATCCACGTCATCGGGCAAATCTTCCACCCGAACTGTGAGAGGTGCGGCAGTCTCAGAAGAGGGGCTTTCACCCGATGCAGCCGGCGGAGGAAAAAGATGCCCGAGCTTCTCTGCACCACTCATGTACTCCCGCCAATACTCTCCAAATGCCAAGGGTTTGCCAAAGGAAACATCAACCTGGCCATAGTTTGAGAACAAAAAACGGACAGAGCGCAGCAGCTGCCAAACACTTTCTTTTTGCTTTTTGGCGCCGGAAACCTCTCTCGCATAGGCATCGTCTTCCATGACTTTATCGTAGCCAATAAAAACCGGCACTATGAATGTGTTTGCCGCTTTTCTTTTTAAAACACTCCGCACACAGGTGCTTGTGAACCCAAATCGCGGAGACATAAGCTTTCCGATTCGGCTGCGCCCCCCTTCATGAAAAAACTCGATCCCATAGCTGTTGTGCATGAGATAGTCGACGTATTCCGAGAAAACTTTTGTGTAGAGCTTATTCCCCGAAAAGCTCCGACGTATGAAGAAGGCTCCACCACGGCGAAGAATAGGCCCAGCCGGCCAAAAAGAAAGATTCACACCTGCCGCAATGTGGGGGCAAGCCAACCCTGCTTTAAAGAGCACGTACGAGAGCAGCATGTAGTCGAGATGACTGCGGTGACACGGCATCCACAGGATCCTTCCGGTGCGAGCCACTTCACGAACAGACTCCAGGTTGCGAACGCGAACCCCCTTAAAGATACGAGTCCAAACAAAATCAAAGACCGTTTCAAAAGCACGGATGGTTGTGTAGTTGTAGTTGGCGGCCATCTCCTGAAGATAACGAAATGCCTTCCGCTGTGCTCGCAGATGATTGGGCATATCCTCCAACATCTTCTGTGTTTCTTGAGAGCCCAAGATCCAGTTGGCCACCGTGTTGAAGTCATACAGTGTTGGACCCAGAGCCGCAGTGCGCTCCCGGTTGAGCTCTGCAAGCAGCAGTCTGCGGTAGCGTTTTGCCCGATCGAGGTGTGTCATTTCCGCCGCTTTTTCCTGAGCATCGAGCTGAGCTCCGCCCACTTCAGGACGCGCATCAGGGCGCAACACGTGCGAGCGTCCAAAATGAATGGCAATGCTTCCACTGTGAAAAATAAAAAGAAGCAGCTTCTGGAGAAAAATGGCGTTTCCGTCATCAGGCGCCAAGCTGCGGATCAGAAAATTTCGATCTGTTCGCTCCGCTGCCCGGCTCCAAAAAACGGAAACAGGTTGAAGGGCAACGCCGTCTTCCTCCATGCGGGTGTCATGGTTCAAAATATCTTCGAGGTATTCAGAAAAAGGATCACGGCGTGCTGCCGGATAGAAGAGCCAAACTTGGGAACGAATGGCCAGGAAGGCCGACTCCACAAAGCTATTGCTCTTTGCTTCCCGACGCACCGTGGTCATGCCCCAACGCTTGAGCACGAGGTTGAGAACAAACACGTCGAGCAG
>JANQPW010000906.1 GCA_028285285.1 Silvanigrellales bacterium | reverse complement strand
CACGCGTCTCAAACAAATCCTCTGCAACCTCATCTCAAACGCCATCCGCTTTTCAGAAAATGGTGTCGTGCTCCTCACAGTGGAGCAAAAGCTTGAGACAACTGAACCTGACAACTCAACACCTCGAGCTTCGCTTCACATTGGTGTTCACGATTCCGGCCGAGGCATGACCAAGACACAGCAACAAGAACTCTTTCAACCCTTTCTCCAAGTTCACGAGTCGGACCGGGAGCGCCTTGGGGGAACAGGCTTAGGCTTGTCCATCTCTCAGAGCCTAGCTGGGCTCATGGGAGCAAGCATTGAGGTCAAGAGCAGAAAAGGCTGGGGAACGACTTTTTCCTTCACCATAAACTGCGCGGTGTTTCCACAAGCAGAGGCAGAGGAAGCTCCTCTCGAAACGCGCACTCCCCAAAAATACAGCCTTCATCGCACCGCCCAAGACTCTTGGAGCCAGAAACAGAGATCTCTGCTGCGGAAGTTCTTTCAAGTGGCCGGGTGGAAGGAGGTGAAGTCAGAGACAACAGCAGACGTGCTCGTGATTCCTGCACCCCCACCCTCTTCGGTGGGGCACCCGCAACCCTCTCAGGGAAAAGAAGAGCTGCACCTCCACAGCTCCCAATCTCCTCTTTCCCTGCTGAAAGAGGTGCCTGGCTTCACTGCCCAGCAGAAGGCTCAGCACACACGGGAAAAAGCAGTGTCCCGAGGTCATTGCCGTGTTTTGGTTGCAGAAGACCAGCATGTGAATCAGATCTACATCAAACGCATACTCGAATGGAACGGCGCAACAGTCACCTTGGCTGAAAATGGTCAAGAAGCAGTCGAAATTGCCAGCGAACACACCTTCGACCTCGTTCTGCTCGACTGTCAAATGCCGGTTATGGATGGTTATGAGGCTGCCCGACAGATCCGCAAGCTCCACCCCGACGTTCCGATTTCAGCCCTCACCGCCAACGCTCATTGGGACGAGAGAGCCCGGTGTCTCGCAAGTGGCATGACCGAATGCCTGAGCAAGCCGGCCAGCGAGTCGGAGATCATATCCCTGCTTCATCTCGCACTCGATGCAAAAAGGAACGAACCTTCCCCTGGCTTAGTGGAAGAGACACCTCAGCGGCCTGATGGTGAAAAGACACAAGACGAGAAACCTCTGCTGAACATGGAACAAGTTTCCTCACTTTTGTCGATTGTGGATCAAAATGTTCCATTATTGAGCAGCCTGATGGAGGTTTGGTTTCCCATGTGCTCGGCATTCCTTCAAAGCTCGAAAAAAATGGTGTCCACTGCTTCATGGGATGAATTGGAAGCGGAGTCTCACCGTATGAAGGGTGCATCGGCCAACCTGGGGGCAACACGCCTTGCTGATCTCTGCCATCAACTGCAGCTCTCCGCAAGAGCCAACGATGCGAAGACCTGCCAAGCCTTACAGGAACAGCTGCCACAGAACCTCAGCCTCACGAAACAGGCTCTCGATCAGGCGCTCAGCCAACACCCCTCGCAAGCTTCGTGATAGAATCGCGGAACAGCTGGCAGTCGGCTGTGAAGCAACTCGATGATCTTTCACAGGGAGAATTCGCGTGGGAGCAGCCGAGAAAATTGAAACCAACGCTTCCAACCGCAGGCAGCTGTTTCGTATTGCAGACCCCGACTTTGCAAATCTACGGGTGATGATCCAAGGACGAGATGGTCCCATCGAATGTGCCTGTTTAGATATTTCAGCAATTGGCCTTGGAGTTCTTGTGCCGCGCACGGCCTTCGAAACGGCCCAACCTGGGGTGATTTTGGAGTATGAGCTACAGTTTGGCCCGCTCAGCCCCGTGAAGGGCCTCGCTGTGGTTGCCAATCGCGCGGAGACCACAGTTCTCGATGAGAAAGGCGAAATGCTGCGCCTTGGCCTACGCTTCAGCGATTCGGCTCACTCGCGCGAAGAAGCTGAGTCTGTGAACCGACGCCGCTCGGCCCGCTATGTTTTGCCTCAACCTCTCCAACCCCTCTGCATTTGCGATGATCCTCTCTGGTTCGGTGAAACCCTCACCATCTCCATCCACGACTTTTCGCAGCATGGCCTTGCTGGTGAAGTCTCTGCAAAAAAAACGGTCTTTGCCGAGGGCCTTCGGACGGTCTTCAAGATCGCTTTCCCTCGGGTGGGTGTGTTTGAAGTGCCGGCAAGAATCATTTATGCCAACCCCACGTCTGAGGCCTCGCGATTCCGCATGGGCTGCGAATTTGTGCGGCGCTCACCTGAGTTCACACGAGCGCTCGACGACTTCATTGCACTTCATGCCATTTTCTCAGAAAGCCGACTCGAAAGAAGAGAAGACTCCGGGTCAATGCCAGCTGTGCCCACCGGAGCACCTGCGGGTATTGGGCTGATCTCTCAACGACAAGAGCTCGAAAAGGCTTGCGCCGAGCTGGAAGTCGACAATCGGCCACGCGGTGCTTCCGCACACACCGTTGCGGTTCCAATTGTTTGTCGCCATCCCAACTCGGAGCTTCCCCGAGAAGGGCTTTTCCACTTTTCTTTTCTCAGCGAGAGAGAGTCTGACCAAGAAGGCGGCGAGGAGGAAGAACCGCTGCTCGGAAGGCGTTACCTTGAAGTGAACCTTCAAAACTTTTCGGATTGGGGTCTTGCCGAATTCACCGAAGTGGTTCGTTTTGTGATCTACATGGGCGTTGTGCTGGAGGCACACAGCCTTCGTTTCATTGCACAAGATTCCGTTGGAAGCGCGTCGGAAGAACTGTCGAACCGGCTCCAAAAGAGTGGTTTGGATCTCCCTGACTTTATCGAGCAGCAGGGAGTTTTCCTGTTCGAAATGGAGGCCATTAAAAGCTGCCGCAAAATGCAACGCAGCCTCTGGCTGCACTCGATTTTGCCTTTGGCTCGTCATGCTGACCATCTCAAAGAGCTCGAAAAGCAATTTGACACCTGGGGAGCCTTACTTTTTGCCGGAAAACGCTTTTTTTCAAGATCTTGAGCTTTTCTGAGAAAACAAAAAAATCCCTGAGACTTATCGCATGCTGCCATAAGCTCACGCTAAGCCATCAGCACTTCAGCGAAGTTTTGAATTTTTATTCAGATTCTCATAAGTTGACAATATTTTCACTTGAGGCAAACCCGCTCCAGGAAACCCTCAAGGTGCCGATATCTTTCAGTGAGAGAACACTCAGGGGGAAATTGGATTGCTCAGGCACTCCGCACAATTCGGCCAAGACCAGATCGCCAGCGAAGGCTGTCGCCAGTCTTGCCTCGCTTTGTGCCTTCGGGTTGTTCTGTGTTGGCTGATTGCCCTGCTCCCGCTCACCTCGTGTGGCGAACTTCTTTCCGACGCAAGCAACGAAAAAAAACCACAGCAAGAGAACATCTCCAAGCGCAAAGCCCTGAGCTCTTCGCAAATCAAAATGAGGTGGCCTACTCGGGGCTTTTCTCTCAACAGCCTTCAACCTGACTTTGGCGTGAGCATTGACGGCTGCAGCAGCGGCTTCACCGCCACACAGATCCACAGCGGCAGCTCTTCAAACCAAAACCTCTACCGAGGAGATCGCAACTGCCTCGCTTCTGTGTATCAAATCAACTTTGACGGCGGGCAGTACCTTGTGCAAAGCGGCTACAGCTTTGGCACCGCTGTTGGCCAAACCACTCCCTTCAAGGAAACGAGCTCCGACTCATACCTCTACGTCAGGACGCTTTCCCAACTCAACAGCACCATTGGCGCCAGCGAGGTTGCTGAGTTTTCAGTGTCGCTTTCAAAAGCGGGAACCACTGTTCAGCTCGACGGATTCGTGGTGGTTTCTGCCACCCCTGACGTGGCCACCATTGCAGAAGACGGTGGAAGCATCACCTACACCATCACTGCCAATGAGGCCCCACCCAGTGCCGTGACCATTCACTACACCATGGGTGGCACAGCAACTCCTACAGATGACTATGTAGCCCCTTCGGGAACCGTGGTGTTGCCCAGTCAACAGCTCTCTGTTCAATTCACCGTCGACGTCACAGACGACGCCCTTTCTGAAAGCGATGAGCTGCTCAGCCTCACGATCGACACCGGTCATCCGGGGTACTTTCCTCTCAACACTTCCGCCAATGTCATCATCACCGACAACGACATCTATTTGCCAGCAGCCGGTCAAGTGCTGCACCTCGAACCCAGCGGCTTGGTCAACTCAGGAGGAAGCGTTCCCACATGGACCGACTCGAGCGGTGCCGGCCACGACGCCACACAAGGAACAGGCTCTCTTCAACCCGACTACGTGGCCTCGGGCATCAACTCTTTTGCCTCAGCTGCCTTCAACGCTTCTGAGTATCTTGTGCTGGCCAACCATGCCGACTTCAACACAGCCTCAACGGCCTACACCGAAAAAACCCTCTCCGTTGTTTTTCAAACCTCCAATGACGTGACCACGCGGCAAGTGATCTACGAGCAGGGTGGCGCAAGCCGCGGACTCAATTTCTACATTGAGGGCGGGCTTCTCTACGCCGGAGGCTGGAACTTGAACAACGACGATGGCGGAGCAACCACACCCTGGGGCCCGCTTTTTGTTTCGGCAGCCATCGGGCCTTCAACCGACTATGTGGCCCGGCTCACCTACGATCAGCCAGCCGGAAAAATCCAAGTTTTCCTCAACGCCGCCTTTGTGGGTGAGGTCACTGGAGTTGGAAAGCTCTTCGCCCACTCTGGGGCCATTGGCATTGGCAGCATGAACCAAGACAGTTACTTTCACAACGGATCGAGCACCGGAACGGGGCACCCTTTCGATGGGGTTGTGGCAGAGATGGCACTCTACAACGACAGCCTCGACAACGGAGACGGTGTGGCCCTCGACAACTACTTGGTTGACACCTACGGCATTGAGGTACCGACTCTGGTGAGCCTCAGCGCTTCCGCCACCGACATCCCTGAAAACGGCGGCTCCTCGACCATCACCGTCACACGCTCCAAGTTCAGCGCCAACGACCTCACGGTGAACCTCTTCATTGGGGGCACGGCCACTCCCGATACCGACTACACGGCACTCTCCACCACCGTTGTGATTCCGGCCTATTCGCTCTCAACCTCCTTTCCTCTTTCGGCTCTTGACGACAGCATCGAGGACATTGGCGAGACCGTCACAATGTCTATCTTGAGTGGCATTGGCTACGAGCTGGGCTCTGTTCCCAACATGACCTTCACCCTGGTCGATGACGACTCCTATGTGTCGCCCGCCGGCCATTTCGCTTGGTGGCGAGCCGATCAAAACGTCACAGAGAGCTCTGGAGCTGTTTCGGCCTGGGGCAACATGATCTCAGGGTTTCACACAGTCACCCAAAGCACTGGCACCAAGCAGCCCCAAATCACATCGGGCACTGTGGGGGGGCAAGATGCGGTTCTCTTCGATGGTGGAGATGAATTCGCAGTGGCCAATTCAAACGACATCAACACCGGAGGCCCTTACACCGAAAGAGCCTTTGCCATCGTCATCAAAACCGGTGCCGATGTGGCCTCACGGCAGCTGATTTGGGAACAGGGTGGGAGCATTCGCGGAATCAACATCTCCATTGAAAACAATGAGCTCTGTTTCGCCGCCTACAACACTCCCAACGATGGCCCCAACACCCCTTGGAACCCTGTTGGCGTGTGCGGATCAGTTCTGCCCAACACTGTTTACTTTGCCTTTTATGAATTGGACGGTGTTGGGCTGACCCTCTCGGGGCGGCAAAATGGGGTTGACCTGGGCACTGCGCCAGCTGGACCCATTTACAACCACAGCGGAGCCATTGGGTTTGGCGCCATCATTGCCACCACCGTCTACAAAGACGGCACCCAGGTGGCCTCAGGTGAGGGATATTCCGGCCATGTGGCAGAGTTCATGCTGTTTTCTCAGCTGCTCAATGCTACCGAAGAAGCGGACCTCGAGTCTTATGTTTCTGCAAGGTACGGTCTGACATTCCCATAGC
>JANQPW010000904.1 GCA_028285285.1 Silvanigrellales bacterium | reverse complement strand
TTGTATGTCCCGCATGGCCTGTTTGCTGATAGGCGCGGTTTTCTTTTTGGGGTTGACCGCCTGCCAAACCCGCGATCAGAACAGCAGTGCCCGAAGCCTCGTGAAGGGCAACAAAGACATTATTTTGGCGCAGTGTGCCTCCCCCCAAGGGAATGGCGGCAATTGGGGGGCAACCTTGGGTTGGATTGCCGAAGACTGGATGGTTTTGGCCGAAAAAGCAGAAATTATTGAAAACGAAACGGGACAGAACGTCTATGTGTACATGCGCTGCTTTTCCGGCGGGAGCTCTGGTTCTGGGGCAACACTCACGGTTATGAACTTGTTGAAGAATGAAAAGGTGCTCAGTCGCTACAATTCGAACCCGGTGCAGGGCTCACAACGGCAGGAAGAGGATGAACTGGTCCGCAACGGCTTTTTCCGGGCCCAAGACGTGAGAGACTATGCGCGCGCCATGCGCATGCTGGCCTTGGCAGCTGACATGAGCGCGGGCGAAACCGCGAAGTTTTTTGTTTCCGTGGCTATTGAGCAGGCAAAAGCTTTTGCACAGCTGGATGGGGAAAACAAAGAACTCACCGCGAGTCTCAAAAATCGGGTCAACAACATGCGAAAAGCAGGCGCCCGAGAACTGCGAGCTCGGGTGAGCCAACCAGATGCCTATTGGTGGGACGGGGGTCCAGCTTCCGCCGAAGTTTCGGTTGTTGATTTTGTGAAGGTGGCCCATGCAGCTCTTCACATCAACCATCAGATGGTGAACACCCCCATTGACCAGGTCATCGATGTGGTGTTGGCTCACCCGAGTTTCAACAACATTTTCAATTCGTTCAATGAGTGGCAGATCAGCCGCATAGAAAAGAGCAGTGCTGAGCAGGGCGACAAAAAAACGCTGTCGCGGCGTCTCACCGAGTTTGCGAAAAAGCAGGGCATCAGCACCGCTGTTGACTTTTCGCTTGCAAAGGAAGTTGCTGGCCTGAACTGTTCAACTGATGAATCGTGCACCATTGTTGGGGCTGCCAAAAAAATTGATCAGCTTGAGGAAAGTGACAATAGCCCGGCAGCCAACTACGCCCGCCTTTTTCTCATCGAGCATCTGCAGTCTTACTACTCAGATATTCAGGTCCAACAGGCGGCTCGGTTGACCCGATCTGGAAAGGAGCTTCCGGCTTTCAGTGGTAACGTATTCAACGCCACGAAGACATTCAACGACGAAATGAAAAGCGTGGAATCGGTCTTGCGCGGCATGAGGGAGAGCGGAAACTGGAGGAGCACAGACGATGGTCCTGTTCCCTTTCCAAAGGAAGCTTCGGAGAAACTGAAGTACTCGGTCTTTGAAACTTTGGCGGATCGCCTCGACGAGGGCTACTTCACCATTGTGACTGCGGCCTTTGCAAAGGAAACTCGAGAAAGACTCAAGCAAAAGGAGCTGAAGTTCTATCGAAATGTTCCTCAGTATGACGAGCTTCAGTTTGTGACTTTGATGGACGAAAGCACGCGTCAGGCCATGATGGCCTCTCGGCTTTACAAAACGCAGACTCAGGGGTGCGCCGGCAAGAAATGGAGCGCTGGCTCTCCCCAAGACAAATCCGATTTTCCTTGTCGTTTTGTTTTGGGGGCTACCGACAGCGCGGCCTATGCGATTTTGCCGTCTGTGCGTGAGCCCGATCTCATGAATGAGTTCTACCGAGTGGCCTTTGACCCCAGCAAATACGGTTCTCAGCACTTCGGCGTGCGCACGCTGTGGGACCCGCGAAATGAGAGCCAAGAGCTCATTTCCTACGATCGACC
>JANQPW010000891.1 GCA_028285285.1 Silvanigrellales bacterium | reverse complement strand
AAGGTCGGAAACTCTGACCATGGTTCCTTCGCATTGGGTGCAGAGGTAGGTGTGAGGTGCGCCTTTTGAAATATACGGAAGCTTCAAAAAAGTGTCGTTTCCGCACCTGCCGCAGTGCAAGCTCCTTTTTTCACCAGAAGCATACGAACTTGCCAAGTTCGGGTAGTCGCACTTTGTTCCCAGAGTTTGGCTCAACTCCTCAGAGTCAAACCAAATCAGTTGACACGCGTGACACCGGTCAACCTCCAGTGTGCTTGTTGCTTTAAATGTTTTCATTTCTGCAGAGCACGCAGGACAGCGCATTTCCGAGACCTTTCTGGTTGACCTTCTCAGACCCAACAAACTCAGTTACTATACCTTAACACAACGTAAAGTCTTAGGTATTGGGGGATCCCTGTGAAGTGTCTTGACGGCCCAGGAACAATGCGATCTGTTCCCTTTGAGGGGATCACAATTGAGTACTGCACCGAGTGTTTTGGGGTGTGGCTCGACGATGGAGAAATTGCACACATCGTTGAAAAGCATGGCCATGTTTTTTCCCCAGAAGCACGGACCCATCACCTCAAGCGAGTGGGTCAAGACGAGCGCGTTGGTTCCCAGCCTCCCAACTGTCCTGTTTGTGGAGCAAAGATGATCACATCCAACTATGCGTACGACTCTGGAGTGATGATCGATCGCTGCCCCAACAATCATGGCATTTGGCTCAACGGAGGCGAATTTCAAAAGGTTCAGATCGTGATGGAAGAGCGACTGATCCAAAAAGGCAAGGCCCTCAAAAGCCCGCAGCGCAAAACAGAGGGAAAAAAAGAGCGTCGTTGCCCACGCGATGGAACCCCCCTGGTTGAGGTCCGTTACGAAACAGAAGTTCTCAGTGGGTGCCCCACATGCGGCGGTTTTGGGCCGACGAAGACGAACTCTTGGCCATTATTCGCAGCCGAGACAACGTTTTTCACCGCAGGCACTTCGAGACAGCCCAGTCGTTGAATGAAAAGAGTCTTGGCAACCTCAAGGAGCAGATGGTGCAAGTCGCAAACTGTGTTGACTGTGGCACCCCTATGCAACGGGTGAACTATGGCTATCAGTCGGGAATTGTTCTTGACCGCTGCGCTTCCTGCAAAGGAGTGTGGCTCGACCACTCAGAACTGGAAAGGGTGCAAATCATCAACGAAGCCTGGGAAGCTTCTCAAGCCGACGTCACCAAAGAGTATTCCGGCTTGCTTCAGAAAACTGCCCAAGAGGCGGCAGAGCGTTTCGATGCCGCTGGCCGGGAGGGCGTGAAGGCCGCCCTGGGGAAAACGGCCGCCTATCGGCTCTATGACTTTATTGAGCGGAAAGAGGGTTGAGGCCCAGAGCCGGCGTGTTCACACATCGGAGATGACCCGACCCTCGTGCAGATCTCGCACGAATTCTTTGACGGGGAGCACGTCTATGTCTGCAAGCCGGAGACGCTCCTCCCCCAGATAAACAATGATCTTCTTCTCAATGGGCCTTGACTCCGCTAGGGCATTGAGAGCTTTTGTGTGTTCCCTTCGAAAAGACTTGCTCGACTTCACGTTTGAGATCTCTTGCATACATAACCCTAAATTTTGCGGTCAATTTTAGGGTGGTCAATGCAAAAATGAGCAGAGTCAAACCAGAAGCACTTCTTGAGAGAGTTTTTAGCAGCTGTAAGCCACTAAAAAACAAATAAAAAAATAGTTTAACAAAAGGAAAGAGTGCGCACTTCCGATAAAAAAGCTCGCTGTTTAGAGGAGAAAGAAATGAAGACACGCGCTGTATCTGGATTTGCTCTGTTTGCTGCCTTCTCGCTGTTGGTGGGCTGTGGCGACTACCAACTCACAATTTCAAAAGACTCCCCAACTCAGGGCCCGGCCGCTGGTGACCAAGAGGAAACAATCACCCGCACCGGTTCACTCTCCATTAACCTCAATGGGCTCGGCGGCGCTCCAATTGGAGATCAGGCCCTGGCTTTGGAGTCGGTGCTCCCCAACACCCCTCCCCCGCCTCCCCTGCCGCCCGAACCATTCCCGGGTGACACGGGGGGCCCATCAACTCCTGCCGTTGAAGTGACCCTGACGGGTTCCACAGATGGAAAGCCCTGGGAAATCAAGAATCTTGCTCCTCCAGGGAGTCAACTCGTGTTTCCAGAAATTCCCATTGGCGAAGTCACCATTCACATGAGCTTCACCCAAGGCCCGCTTCTCAAAGAAGGTCAAACCACAGTTACCGTTGAAGAAGGAAAAACGGCAAACGCCACCATTGAGCTTCAAATCGTTGGCAAAACAGGTTCGGTTCATGTTGAGGTCGTTGATCCCTCAAGCGAAACTGTTCCTTTTCCTTGTCCGAGGTCGCCTGTGCCTGTGCGAACGGAAGATGGCATTCAATGCGAAACCAATGGTGCGGGCTGGGGTGTTAAAACACCGCCACTCCACCAAGATCCAGAGCCGGAACAAACGGACCCGACGACGCCCGTCCAAACCCCGAGCGATCCCGTCTTCGATGACGGTGTGCCTCAGCTCCCAGTTCCTTTTGACCCACCTGCCAAGCCCGAACCAGATATGAAGATGTGCGCACAGGTCGTGAGCTTCTTCGTTGACCCACAGACCGGCACCGAGTTTGTTGCCAGCGACAGCTGTGTGGCCGAAGAGATGTTGAAGAAGGGCTACCTGCCAAAGTGAGTCATTTCATTCTCACCTCTGCCCACGCAAAGACCTTTTCAGCGACGGAAATCATGTGAGAAACATCAGCTTCTGTGAGCTCAAACTTCCCTTCTTCATAACGCATCAACGAGGCATATGGAGAAAGGTCCTGGAGTGAATATCCCTCGGGCGGAGGATCATCTCTCAGCCGGTCCACCAACACTGCAATCTCATGAGTCAAGGGAACAGGGCATTGGAGGCGGCAAAGAACAGCATTCAACGCCTTTTCAACAGCTTGTTGGCAGTGCAACAAGACGGTCTCCCGACGCACGTCGGCATGCTGTGTCAAGACTCTTGCTGTGACAAGGTCATTCTTGGCTACGGAAAAGAGCTCTGCCGCATACTCTGGCTTAAAAAGACGCTCATTTGGCCGCATCACCCGGCTCCCTTTTTCGCCTCACGACACTTCAAGATAGCATCAAGGCATTGGTTTCTCCACGCTACGCTGTTGAAGAGGGTTGGAGCAAGCCTCGCAATGCTTGCCTCCAGCGCCTGTTGCGGTATCGTCTCCTGGCTAGAAAACCACTTGGAGACGCTGATGAAAACCGTTGTTTTTGGCACAGGCTATGTGGGTCTGGTTTCGGGAGTTTGCCTGGCTGAAGTTGGCAACACCGTGACCTGTGTTGACATAGACTCCTCTAAAATCAGTGCCTTGCAAAAAGGCCAGGTGCCGATTTATGAGCCTGGCCTGAGCGAACTCGTGCTCTCCAATCAAGAAAAAGAACGCCTCAGCTTCACAACAGACGCCGTGGCCTGCCTTTCCGATTGTGATATTGCCATGATTGCTGTGGGCACCCCCCAGTCAGAAAATGGCAGCGCCAACCTCAGTGCGGTCTTTGCCGTGGCCCAACAGATCGCCGAAGCCACCGAGCGCAGCCTCATCCTCGTGAACAAGTCCACAGTGCCGCCCGGCACGGGCGCACGGGTGCAAAGCCTGGTGAATGAGGTTCTTTTGGGCCGTGAGCGCAGCGACCTCCAAATCGAGGTGGTTTCCAACCCTGAGTTTCTCAAAGAAGGCAACGCCATCGATGATTTTATGAAGCCCGATCGTATTGTTGTGGGTTGCAGCAGCGACGACGCTTTTGACAAAATGGAGCGGCTTTACCAAGCCTTCTCTCGGGTGGGCTACAAACTGGTGCGCATGAGCGTGCCCTCTGCTGAACTCACCAAGTACTCTGCCAATGCCATGCTCGCCACGCGCATCAGCTTCATGAACGAACTGTCTCAACTCAGCGAGGCCTGCGGTGCTGACATTGAAGATGTGAGGCGCGGGATTGGCTCCGACACACGCATTGGCAAATCATTCCTCTTTGCCGGCTTGGGCTTTGGTGGATCCTGCTTTCCCAAAGACCTCAATGCCCTCAAAGCATGTTATCAGTCGGCTGGGCTCCAACCGAAGATGATCGATGCCGTGCTGCAGATCAATGCTGAACAGAGGCTCCGCTTTCTACGCAAGATCGTCGATGCCTTTCAGGGCAATGTACAGGGTAAGGTCTTTGGTCTTTGGGGGCTCACCTTCAAGCCCCGCACCGATGATGTGCGCGAGGCACCAGCGCACACCCTCATTGAGGAGCTCATCAAGCGTGGCGCCTCAGTGAAATGCTATGACCCCAAAGGAATTGAGAACACCCAAAAAACACTGGCTTATCTTGGCAGCAGCGATCAGCTCCACTACAAAAACTCGCCCTATGAATGTGTGGACGGCGCAGACGCCCTGGTGCTCACCACGGAATGGAACGAATTTCGTTCTCCCAATTTCTCAAAGGTCAAAGATCACATGCGGGGCGATATCGTCTTTGATGGCCGCAACCAATACCGCGAAAAAGACCTACAGGAAGTGGGCTTGCGCCTTGTCGCAGTGGGCAAAGGAACCTCCAACCCTTCCTCTTCCGCAACACTCTGAGAGGCTCAAGCATGCCAGCAAAACTCAAGGTCCTACTCATCACTGTTTTGTCGAACCCCGTGATCGGCCGCCTCTCTCGAAAGGTCATGTGGACACTGCTCGTGGGTCTCCGACGGCTCACAGGCAAGGTCGACGTTGCCTTTGGCAAGCTCCCCTATGTGAAACGCACGACGGCACTCGGTGGCTCGGGTGATCACGTGGGCCAAGTGCTGAGCTACTATCGCACCCTTAAAATGGACCTCGGGTATTTAAAGCTACAACCCAAAATCTCCATCTTGGTTCCCATCTACAACCCACCCATCGACTTCTTTAAAGAATGCCTCGAGAGTGTGGCCATTCAGGTGTACGACAACTGGGAACTCTGCCTCACCGATGACGCTTCTACCAACCCAGAAGTTTGGCCGATCATGGAGGCCTTTCAAAAGAAACACCCCGGGAAGGTGAAGATCTCCCGCAATGAGAAAAACAGCCACATCTCCGTGACCTCCAACAACTGTCTCGCCATGGCCACAGGCGACTACGTGGCTCTTCTCGACCATGACGATCGGCTCTACCCCTGCGCTTTGGCAGAGGTGGTGCGGCATATGGTGCTGCACGATGAACCCGAGATTCTTTATTCCGACGAGCAGGTTGTGAAAGAAGATGGCGAGCCCCTCACCGTTCCTTTCTTCAAACCCAGCTGGTCGCCACAACTTCACCTTCGCGTGAACTACACCACCCACCTGAGTGTTTACCGCAGGGAACTTCTCGAAAAGATCGGCGGCTTTCGCAAGGGCTTTGAAGGCTCACAAGATCACGATCTCATGTTGAGAGCAGTGGAACAGACCACAAAAAAAGTTTGTCACATTCCCCTGGTTCTCTATCAGTGGCGGGCCCACTCTGAGAGCACCGCTTCCAGCTTGGGCAAAAAGCCCTACGCAGCCACCGCAGGAGAAAAATGCGTGGCCGAACACCTCGAGCGCATGGGTCGTAGGGCTGAGGTCACCTGGGATCCCGAAACCATCCACTACCGGGTGCGTTACGAACTTCCATCGCCAGCACCCTTGGTTTCATTGGTGATCTGCACCAAAGACAAACCAGAAATCATCAAAGGCTGCCTGGAGTCTGTGATCGAAAAGTCAACCTACCCTGAACTTGAAGTTGTGCTTGTTGACAATGGCACCACAGACACCGAATGCCTCCAGTACTTCGAACACTGGCAAACGCATCAGCCGAAACCGTTCAAATGGTCACGCTTCAACAAGCCCTTCAACTTTGCGGCCATGAACAACCAAGGTGTGCGCGAAGCTCGCGGAGAGTACGTTGTGCTTTTGAACAACGACACCATTGTGATCACGCCCGAGTGGGTTGAGGAAATGGTTCAGTTGGCACAACATCCTGAAACAGGAGCCGTGGGCTCGAAGCTGCTTTTTGAGAACGGAAAGGTGCAACATGCCGGCGTGTCTCTCGCTGATCGCGCGGTGGCCTTCCACATGGGCTCGAACCTTCCCCCCGACGACAAAATGTACATGGACACTTTGAACACGGTTCACGAAACTGCGGCTGTTACGGGTGCGTGTCTTTGCATCAGCAAAAAGAAATTTGAGGAAGTTGGCGGGCTCCAAGAACACTTTGTGGCCAATGGCTATGGCGACGTGGACTTTTGCCTGAAGCTCATGAGGGCAGGATACACCAACATCTTCACCCCCCACGCCGTGCTCACGCACCTCGAAAGCCCCACGCGCAAGACCACCTTTGAGTTTTTTGAAAGGCAGTACCTTGTTCAAACCTATGGCCAAGACATTTTGAACGATCCTTTCTTCAACCCCAATTTTGAAAGATTTGTGCACTACATTCCTAGCCGCTACAGCATGTTCTTCCAGCTCACCGATCCGGTCTTTCAGTACCTGATGAAAACAGACCCGGAAGAGTGGAGCGAGGAAGGTTTTGAAAAAACCCAGTCGCGCGCCAGCCGTTTGATGCACATGCCTTTGCGGCGCCTCTTGGGAGGAGCCAGCTCAAAATGAGCCAAGAGAACGACCCCACGGGTCGACCCAATCGAAGACTGAGAAAAAGCCTGATCCAAAGTGCGGTTTTGGCCTGCGTGGGCCTTGCCTTCCTGGTGTTGCTGATCCGCCTGGAGTGGATCGATGTTTCCATGCTGGCCAAGGCTGTTGAAAACAATGCCCACTGGATCCTGCTCTCCGGCCTTGCCCAGGTTGTGGGGCTGACCTTTGCTCTGTTCCGTTACCGCTCCCTCCTGAGAGCCAACGGGGTTGAGGTGAAGCTCCCTGCCGTGACCAATGCCACTGCCGTGGGAACAGCCCTGGGGCAATGGCTTCCAGGGGCCATGACACTGATTGAAGCACTGCGCATTGGCCTCATGTTTGGAGCTCACAATGTGCAAAACCTTTCACAGCAAGCTGAATCTCCCGACTCGGCTGCAAAGAGCCCAAGCGCACCATCGCGTATTGAGGTGGTGGGTAAATTGGCTCTGGTTGGCTTTCTCGATCGGCTCGTGGGCCTTTCGGTGTTTTTGGCCACAGGCGGGCTGATCCTCGCCTTCCTGAGCACAACCCCCATCGAGCACATGACCACGGCAGCAACCTGGGAAGACCAGATGACTCCCTCGAGCTCGTGGAACACACAACAGTTGCTGCTCGGCATTTCATTGGTTTCGCTGTTCGCTTCCTTGTCACTGATGCTCATTCCAGGAGTGGCCACATCCAAAAAAGTTCTTGCGCTCATGCAGCGCGTGAGAGACTGGAGCGCGCGCCACAACAGCCGCATGGTGCAACGTGTGCTTGGCGCTGCCATGGCTTTAGCTCTGTCAATGACCCAGTCTCGCATTCGCTACCGATCGCTGCTGCTCCCCTTGCTTCTCAGCCTGTTCTCAAATCTCTGCTTTGTGTTGAACTACAAGTTCTGTGCGCTTGCTTTAGGGGCAGATATTCACGTTCTGCACATTGCCGGAGTGATCCCCTTCATTGGCTTGGCCAGCCTTTTGCCCCTGGGCTTTGGTGGAATCGGTGGGTATCAGCTGGTAGCCGTTGCGCTCTTCCAGCCCTTTGGTGTGGACCCCACGAGCATTGCCAGCACGAGCCTGTTGCAAGGAACCGTGGTCTTGCTCACACAGTCACTCGTGGGGCTATTCTTCTTGAGATCGAGCCTTCCCCAGGTGAGAGCAATTTTGCAGCGCGGTTGACCTCCCCAACCTAAACGTCCACATCTTCTTCAAAAGGATTGGCTTCCAACAACCTCCTGTAGTTCTCATAGGGCTCCACATGCACAGTGTCCCCAACGCCGGTGAGAACCAGGCTCGTTTGCATGCGGGGCGCCAGATATTCACAGCGTTCCAGCGGAGTGGCTGTGATCACCTGCAAGCCAAAGGCGTGAAACACTTCAAGTGTGGTGGCAATCCTCTCCTGGTCCATTTTTGAAAAAGCCTCATCAAAGACCACAAGCCGCGGCGTGCTCACCCCGCTCCGAGAACGCTCCAGATACAACTGAAGAAACGAAGCCGCGATCGCAATGTAAAAAGGTGTTTGGGTCTCACCACCGGAAGTCTGCCCCATGATGCGCGACAGTCGAGACACTTGCCCCGAGCCATGGGTGACCTCGATGTCGTAGTTGAGGTATGTCCGGTAGTCGGTGAGGCTCTCCTTCCACTCCTTCTCAGCATTGTCTTGCGGTGTCATGGTGAGAATCTCGTAGAACTGTTCAAAAGTCTCTCGACGCTCTGCAAAATACTGGCTTTCTTTCAACGCTTTCGTTCCCAGAGATCCCGAGTTCATCACGAGCTCATAAAACTCCCGAATCTCAGCTGCAGGATACCAACGAAAACGGTAACTCTCTCCGCGAAAGCTGAGGCCTTTCAATCCGCGATTGAGCCGTTCCAAGGAAGCCTTTGCCGACAAGATACGCTCGCGAAGCCGGTGTAAGATGTGCTCTCGCAGCTCCTCTTCCGCCTTGCGCCCTTGCACTTCAATTTCAGCTTTGAACTGTGGGAGCTCACTGGAGAGCAACCGTTGCAGCTCTCTTTCATATCGCTCTTCCTGAAGCTCACCCACCAAAGCCGAAAAATCGTATTTCACATTGTATGAGGTGCAGGCCGACACCAGCCGTTCTTTTGCGTTGCTCAGCTTGGTTTCAAATCCTTTTGCAGAAATGTGCGCATTCCTCGATATCGTCTCAACCGAATCCAAGGTCAGACTTTCGTCTTCGCTCTTTCTGCTCACCGCTTTTTTTGCTTTTTCATAGGCCGCAAGGTCTTCTCTTTGCAGAGCCTCAACCTCTGACTTTGAAAGTTCATGTTCGACACGTGCTGCTTTCAGTTCCTGTGAACTCCACTTCTCCCGAGAAAAAGACTCTGCCAAACCTTTGAGGACTGCCTCATGAGATTCTTTTGCGGCACTCAGTTTGTCCGCCACCGTTTCAACGCGCTTCAGCAACTCTTCAAAATCACTCGAGTCGAGGTTTTCCAACTCCTGTCGTGCAGCCATGCGATCTTCTTCAATTGCAGACAGAGCACGCAGATCTTCACCCTTCGCCATAAGATGAGAGAGATCTTGGGTTGCAGCGAGCAGGCCTTGCTGTTTTTGGCTCTCGTCAAAATCTGCGAGAACTCCCCTGCCTCTCGCTTCAGCTTCACGCAGCTGCTCGTCAAGATCAGCCCTTTGAGATTCCAACGCTCGAGCGCCACACCTCCAGGGTCGCACATGGGCCACATTGAGCCCACGAGTGCTCCACTCCGCATACAACAGGCAGTCTCGCGTGATCGAACGACGGTGTCTTTCCAGATCTTCGGCTGCATCCACACAAATAGTGCTCCCCAACACATGGTGAAGATAGGCGAGCAGGCCCGGATCATCGCACTGCACAAACTGGGCAAGGCTCCCTTCCATCGCTGGCCTCGACTCACTCCGAACCCGGTCGAGATGCAACACCGCCACGTCGCTCAGGCCGTGCTCTCTTCGTAAAACCCGCAGAAACCTTTGGGCTTCACCATAGGCACTGGGGTCTGAAAGCACCAGAGTGAAACGTCTCCTTCCCAGAACGGCCTCGATAGCGTCTTGCCAAGACTCGTCGGTTACTTCAACGTGTTCACAGAGAAAGGCAACTTTTTGTTTGAGCTTGCTCGCCAAAAGATCTCTGGCTTTCACAACTTGAGAGGGAAAGTTTTGCTCACGGCTCGTGACTATTTTACGCAGCTCATCTTGAAGTTCTGCTACCTTAGCAAGCCTTCTCTTGAGCTCGTCCTCCAAGCGAAGGTGTTTCTTTTGCCACTCTTCCGCCTCCTCGCGGGCTTTGGAAAGCAAGACCCTCAAGGAGGGAAAATCCACTTCACCAGAGCTCAGTTCCTTTGCTTCCTTTGCGAGGTTTGGGGAGACCAACGGCACAAGCCGCTGCACCCTCTCTCTGATGCCCGACTGCATGGAACCACAAAACTCTTGTTCGCGTTCCAAAGCCTCCAGGTTTTCACGCAGCCTCTGCAGGCGCCGCGCAACATCATTCTGTTCAAGAGAAACGCGCAAGTCGACCAATTGCGATTCAAGGTTTTCAATCAGACTTTTTGCGTGTTGCTTTTTCTTATTCTGATCGGCTTGCTCGTGCTGGCATTTTTCGATGGATGCTTCGAGCTCATCGACCTTCATGCCTCGCGCCGTTGCCAGGGCCATGGTGGCCAGATCACGCTGATCTTTTGCGAGCTGAGAGAGCTGTAAGGCTTGGCTGCGAAACTCCTGAATGTGCTCCAGACTCTGAATCTGTTCCTCCGCTCGCTCCGCCTGCTTTTTGAGATCTCCCAGGCGCTGGGTGACCGTGTTGAGATCAACCAGCTCAAGGGGCGCTGCATCCAGCAGCCACTGTTCAACAAAAAGACGTATGTCTCGAATAGGCTGAAAAGTGAGCGCCCGCACAAACACATCAAGAAATCTCTCGGGAAGGTTACCCAGACTCTTCAACATTTTTGCTTGGTAGTCACGAGCGGAGTCAAAGCACTCTGCCTTCACAGCTTTCTTGCTCGCACTCAGCCGCTTGACAAAGGCCTTCAGTTCTTTGCGGGTGAGCACCCGATCACGGTTGCACACATCTTCGAGATCGAAATCGCCTCGAACAATGAAGAAGCTCCTCTCTGGCGGACGCCGCGACGTGGCCTCCACACAAACACCCAGTGTGAGCCGATTTTCCTTGTCTTCTGCCAACCCGTTCCCGGCAGAGGAATCAACGGCTGCAGCCCCTTCCCTCTTTTGTGAAAAACTGAGGCCTAAATAAGCAACCGTGTCCCCTTCTCTCAGATATCTATCTTCACCAATCTTGCCCCGAACATAAGAGTCGAGGTTGCGGGAAGAACGCTCTTGGGCTGATGAGTTGAAGCGCACCTTTTGCAAGTCGGCAACCATCAAAAACTGAATGGCATCCAGTATTGTGGACTTCCCTGAGCCATTGTGCCCCGTCAAAAACAAGCTACCGCGGGTTTTCAAGTGATGGTGCTCAAGGCGATGCCAGTTGTGCAAAAAGATCGATGTCAATTCAAGCATGCGCCAAACTCCCCTAACTTCTCACTGATCGCCTTCAATTTACTTGCCGGAATCACAACCTCCAGCGTGGGAAGGAGCTCAATGACCACCTCGGGTTCGGTGATGCGCTCCAACGATGATCGGGAAGCCCGGATGAGCTTTGCTGCCGCCAAATTCTGCAGAGCCTCCTGCGACGCCATCTTCTTTCGCACATTGCGCGCGGGAAACAGCTCCACATACCTTAGGTAGAGTTCGCCCGAGAGTATTGTGGGGTGCCTGGTCAAGCTCAAGGTCGCCGATTCTTTCTTCTCGGCATACACCAGTCGGCAGAGCAGGGCCCAGAGTGTGGTTTCTTTGTTGAACTGCACTCGCAGAGCGCTCTGATCGCTGTACAGTTGAAGAATGTGCAGCCGTTCGTGGTGGATCAGCTGCAAGCCGATTGTTGAAAAGTAGCACTGCGCCTGGTCAAGATGGCGCACCAAAAAGGAATAGGTTGACAGATCAGCTCCCTCATCTCTCCACAGCAGCCCCTCTGCCAACAGTCGAGAGAGGCATTGAGAAAAGCGGGCCTGATGACCCGGCGGTGCCGTTTTCAACCAAGCTCCAACGCTTTCAATATCAGTGCTCAAGCTCCTGGCCCTCCCGCTTTCTCTTGTTTCGTCTGGCTTCTCTCTCCACTTTGCTCAACTTTTCTGGCAACTCGTTTTGGATGATGCGGAAGTCGTAGAAGCCCATCTCACCTTTTCTCACCCAAAAAGGGGGTGTCACGTCTTTTGCCACGTAACCCAGGCTTCCATCGCCGTAGCTCCGCAAGTAAATCACCAAGGCCAACTTCTCTGCAGTGTTGATATCGAGGTCTGAAACGCGAATGCTTTTTGGAGTGGCTTCTTCAGAACAACACTCTTCAAACAGCAGAGTGGCCAAATCAGCAATCCGTTGTTTGCCCATGGCCCTTTTGAGGTGCCTTTGGGTTTCCTTTCTTGCCTCAGAAATCTGCCGCTTTGAAACCCTTTTTGTTTTGCCCGGCGTGGGAAGAAAAGGGACGGCCGCCCGACGAGGCTGAAACAGAGACGAGCTGCCAACGAAGCCCACCCGAATGAAATCAAACAAATCTGTCAATGGCTTCTCTGCCTCTTGGCCTTCGCCAGCAGAATCCACTGGCCGCACCACTTCTTTCCCCTGCAGTTCGGAAAGAGCGTGGGAGAGCACAGTGCTCGCAAAGCCACTCACTGTGCTGGTGCCCATCAGCATTTTCTCAACACGCCGAACCGCGGCGTCCACAAACAGTTTGTGCCTGTCATCAATGCGATCAATCTTTTCATCAAGTGACTCAAAAGAGTCTTGCAAAAAGTGCAACTTGGAATGGACGCTCTCGGACGCAGACAAGGCCTCGACAACTTGGAGAGATTGCAACAAAGCAGGCCGGTACCGCGAGACGTGATCGGTCGTTTTGAGTTTGTGATAACCGGAGTCGACAATTTCCTCACCATAGCGGTGGAGCAGCCTTTTCAACACAGCGGGGATGTCTTCCTCAAGCAAGAGGTGCTCCATGTGCACCCCAATGTTGTGCTCCAACTCACGCAGCGCTGTGAGAAGCGACTCACATTGGCGCGCTGCCTCGGTCACTCGAACTTCGAGGTTATCTCCCGTGCTGGCAGCGTGAAGCAAGTCGTGGATGCTGCAAATGATACCTTGGAGTGGTGCCGACTCAGAAACCGCAAAATTATGGAGGCAATCTAACAAACGAAAGGAGTGGTCAAAGAGCACAATATGTGCGCTTTGATCGGCTTGCATCTCCGTGCGGAACCAACCCGATCGCTCGAGGTAGCGGATCAAAGCCAGCCCCCGGGCACGCCGACGATCTTCAAACGAATCCGACTCATCCACACCCATGTGGGGCTCTTCTTCAAAGAGACCATCGGTTTGCGCGAGAACCTTTTCAGAAGACAGAACGGAAAAAACCTCTTCAGCAAGGCGTTCTCGGCTCACCAAACCATGTGATTCTTGAGCCAGCTGAAACAAGACCAGCAAGGTTTTGATGTAGACATCTCGCCCAGGGGCCGCAAGGGGTTGAAACAACCCTGGGGGGAGCGACTCGAGCTTTGCAAGCGAAGAGAGTTCCAACACAGTCGGAGTCTCCTTTCTCTTTCCTCGCGTTGGGTCGTGGATCTCCGAACCCTTAGCAAAGCCTTTTGCAAACAGCAAACCTGTCTGTCCTCAAACAGTTCCTCCGGCAAGGCCGGAATCTCCGATGGAGGAATTTAACTTAACCCAAAGGATCTTTATCATTCACATTTTTATTCACTATTGAAGACAGCTTGATCTTAAAATATTGATATATATAAATATTCTAAGAATAGAGCTCGATTATTTGACTCATTTTATTATTCATTTTATCATTCACTCTGTTCTCTTTTTTTAGAGAGGAACCCGTGACGTCTGGGAACACACAACAGATTCTTAAGATCCTTGAGAACGGGCCAAAGAGCTCATCGGAAATCATGGCTCGGCTCACAGAGAAGATCAGCCAGCCCACCTTTTCACGGCTCATTCGCAACATGAGGGAAAAAGTCCTTCGCTTCGGCAAGCTCAAATCGACGGTTTATGCTCTGCCACGGGAAATCGACGGAGTCACAACACCACTTCCCCTCTACGAGATTTCCGAAGATGGCACCAGCCAGCTCATAGGAGAGCTTTGGCCTGTGCTGCCTCAGGGATTCTTCTTAGACACGGAAACCTGGAAAAGCCAAAGGGGTTTTCACGAAGACATCCCTTCATTTCTTCAACACCTTCGCCCCTCAGGTTTTCTGGGCCGCGAGATCCCACTGCTTCACCCCGAAATCAGCCCACAAAAAAACATTCGGTTGTGGTCAGACAACACCTGCCTGGTGTACGCAAGCCAACTGGCTTTTGATGCCCCCGGAAATCTCATTCTGGGAGACAGGTCTTTTCAGATCTTTTTGAGCCAAATTCAAGAAAACAAGACCGGCATCACCGAACCAAAACGAGAAGAACACTATCTCACTCAGGCCGAAAGCAAGATGAAGACCACACAAAGCGGCTCTTCAGCCGATGGTGAGCAACCCAAGTTTCTCTGCACCCTTGAGGAAAAGGGGCATGTCCTTGTGAAGTTTTCCCCGCCAGCTCAAGACCCCCTTGCACAACGAGTGGCCGACCTGTTGATTTGCGAACACATAGCCCTCAGAACGCTTAAAGAGAACTCAGAAGGCCTCCCCGTGTCCCACTCGGAGATTCTCTCTGTGGGGAATCGTGTCTTTCTGGAGTCTCAAAGATTCGATCGAGTGGGAAGGTGGGGCCGCAAAGGACTTCTTTCGCTCGCCCACTTGGCAAGCGAGCACTTGGGGCTTGAGCACTCTTGGGCCAACACAGCGCAGCGGCTCTCAGAGCTGGGCGTTCTGTCAAAGGATTGCTGCAGCAAGATATTTTTCGCTGAAGCTTATGGCCACCTCATTGCCAATAGCGACATGCACCTCCACAACCTCTCCTTCTTCACGAAAAAGGGCCGTGTTACGGAACTCGCACCCATCTACGACATGCTCCCTATGTTGCACATGCCACGGCACAACCAATTGCCGAATGTTCCTTTTGAGATCCCGCTTCCCCAACCCCGGGCCGGGGCAGCTTGGCGCACTGCCTTTCCCCTTGCACTGCAGTTCTGGAAGTCGGTGTGTGAGTCAACAAAGGTGTCTGAGAACTATCGAACCCTTGCGCACAGCTGTCTCAAAAAGGTGGAAGCGCAGGAAAGGTTGATCCGCTCGCTCCCTGAATGAGGGCCAGTTTTCAGTCTGCAAAAACCAACCCCTGAAACTCGAAAGAAATGACCAAGCCATATTCGTTGTCGTCTCGGTCGTAGGCCAAGCCACCGATTTCGGTCAGGGGCTGAACCTCGTCAAAACCCCTCTTGGTGTAAAAAACTCCAGTAGGAGTTTCGAGATACCGGGTGCCGGGTTTCACAAAAGTCAAAACACCTGAAGGAAAGGAATCGAGCACAAAGTTTGAGATCCGTTCCCCCCTCCAGCGAGAAGCTTCTTGAGACAAGAGCTGAGCCAGCCGGAAATCCCACACACTCCGAACGGTCACCTGCCAGCCTGCTCCTGTGTTGTTCCCCCCTTCAACAACGGAAACTGACGGTGGGAGCGAACCCGAATTGGCAGCCGGAAAAGAGTAACGCTCTGACTTGATGATCGTGAAGTCCTGATCGTTGAGTCGAGTGTGGCCGTCATTGGCGGTTCGCCACTCACTGGCGTCAATGCACAACGGAATGTTCTTTTCGAAGCGCTCCGCGTCTTCCACAAAGGGAGTGAACTTCAAGTTCAGATTGTAACAGATCTCATCAGGAACCCGAGCCATAGCCACAGTTGTCCAAAGAGCAGACAAAAAGCCAGCGGTCATCAAAAAACGAAAACTCTTCTTCATCACACTTCTCCTTCATTTGTTCTCAGGGCTTTGAATTCGAGTGTCAAAAGCCCTGAAAGTTGCTGAAAAACGTTGAAAAGCCTGCTCCAGAACTCGCGCGTCTGCTCCGTCGCTCACAAATTCAACCTCGAAAACCCAACCTTCAAAAAACACAAAGAACCCACGAATGCGCTCTGGAGTCTCCTCGACGCACTTCAGATGGGGATTCCAATCGCCTCCCCCCGTGCAGGGCTCTGGCAGAGCACCCTGCCGCTTGCGGATCCGAACCGAGTAACGCTGGAGCTGGTAGCGGTAAACATCGCTCCTCTCTTCTATGCTGAGCTCGGAGTGCGCCAAACCCCGAAAGTAGTAGCCCAGGCGGCTGCTCGTGAGGTTGAAGCTCTCATTTCCACCGCTGAATCCTGGGCCAGCATTGGCTCCAGGAAGCAGCAGCACGGAAGCGCAACAGAGTGTGAGCACATAGACTTTCAATTTTCGAAGGCTCATCGTGTTCCCCTCATTTGCTGGTCTTCAATTTTGCCAGAGTGAAAAGCTGCAAATTCACCTGAATAACGCGGGCGCAGGCTTCATCGTTGGCCAAAAGATTGTGAAGATCGTGGCGAAACTTTTGAACCAGTTGCTTGGCCACCTGGTAACGTTCTTCGTCAACAGAAATGGTGAGAGTTCCGTACTCGCGATCTTCAGCGGTCTGTGAATCCAAAGCCATCTTCCCCAAGTCCATTTGCTCCTTCAAGAGGCTCTTGTACACGTGGGATCGAATGTTTTCTGAAACCTTCAATCTGTCTTTTGTGTGGCTTCCTCCAGCCAAGAGATCCATCTCTGACAAGGTTTTCAGAGCCTTGCGAATCTCAGCACGGGGCACACTGAAGCACAGGTGTTTTTCAATCCACGCGGGCTCGGCACAAAACCCTTCCACATAAGACAGTTCGGCAATGGCCGGGAAATACCAGTTTTGAATACGAGCCAGTTGGGGGTGGTTCACAAAAACATCATGAAACGGCGAAGCCTTGATTTTCAAAAGCTGCGAAAAGTGCTCATTGCGCTCCGATGTGCTCTTACTTTTGTTGAAGCGGACCAGAGTTTGGAAATAGCAGACTCTGCCACTATCGAGTTGAAGGCTTTTGGCAACACCCTCGACCCTGTCGTCGGCCAGGTGCCTTTTCTGTTCAATGATGTATTTCACAGCCATCTTTGACATGCCAAACTTCCGCCCAAAATAGGCCAAACTGAGGCTGCGATGTGAGCCTCGTTTTTCGAGGATC
>JANQPW010000853.1 GCA_028285285.1 Silvanigrellales bacterium | reverse complement strand
AGAGGATCGGTCATCGGGACGTCCGCCACCCACTCCGCCGGAGCGGTAACCGCCGCCGCCGGGTCCACCGGAGCGGTAACCGCCGCCGCCGGGTCCGCCAGAGCGGTAGCCCCCACCAGAAGAGCCGCCGCCGGGTCCACCGGAACGGTAGCCTCCAGGGCCACCCGAGCGTCCTTCACCGGGGCGGCCTCGATAGCCGCCACGAGCGTTGTCGTCGGCGCTGCCGGCGCCGCGTCGCACGATCACAGCACCAGAGTCGCGGTCAGCTCGGCGAACGATAGTGGCTCCGCCAGAAGACTGAGGCCTCGACACCACCCGGGCACCGGTAGGAGGAGTCTTGGGAGCTGGAGGGCTCGTCGGCTTCGGTGCCGCCTCTTTGCTTTCATCAGGCTGAGGTGCAGATGCAGCCGCTGCAGTTGCAGGCTCCTCTGTTGGTTTTGCTTTGACTTCTTCCGAGACAGGTTTCTCGTCTGGCAATGTCTTCTTTTCATCTTCAGCAGAAGTGGCCTGCGGAACAGGATTGCTCTCCTCTGGAGTTGATCCTTTTGCCTTTGCGCTGACCTCTGCTTCTTCTTTTGCGCTTGTTTCCTCCGCGTCTTTGTCGGCACGCCTGCGGATCACGACTTTCTTTTGTGTGGCTTCGGCTTCAGCCTCTGGTGCCGACTCTTTGGCGCGCGGGCTCTGCGCCCTTCTGCGGATCACGACTCGAGACGACTTCTCGGCCTTTTTGTCTGGGTTTTTCCCTGTCTGAACATACTTTCGCAACTTGTCAGCATCGACATCGGACAGCGCGTTGAAGTGGTTTTTGACTTGGATTCCGAGCTCAGAAAGCTTGGCGATGGTCACCTTATTTTCCAGGCCGAGCTCTTTTGCCAGTTCCATAACCCTGATTCGACTCATTCAGTCAAGCTCCCGATTTGCGAGTTCCGCAAACGCATCCATATGAGACACGACGCACATAAATAAACCAGTCGGGAGGCAAGAGTGCCACGCCGATTCATAACCTGGTCTTCCTTCTCTAGCTATTTGTTCTGAATTCTTCAAGCCATGATTCGAAAAATCGCAGGGTCCAGTCTTTGTGATCGATCAAGAGTGCTTTCACCGTTCCTTCTTTTCCAAAGAAGGAGGAGGCTGCCTGCTCTGGGGCCATATCCAAGCGCAGCAGACTCACCCAGGGGGAAAAGTGACCCAGGACTTTCTCGGCGTTTCTGTAGAACCGAAGGCTTCCTTCATTACACAAAAGCACAATTCTCACAGCCCCTTGAGGGGTGTTGTCTTGCCCTCTCTGAGCGAGAGACTCAAAGCCCGACTGGTCGTTGCCCAGCTGGCGTTGGATCTTCTCAAACCCTCCAACGAGGTGGCCGGCCCGTCGTGTGCCACGGAGAACCTTCAAAAGGCCTTCGCTGGCATGAACATGGGGGACTTCGAGGGCAGAGCCCTCATACAGAGGGCGGTTCAGCCTCTGTTGCGCCGTCGACAGGAGTTGCAGGTGGGTTGGATTCTGCAACGATTTTGGAGGTTTCAGCATGAAGTTTTCCTGAGAATTTAATGGGGAGGCCCGTACGGTGGGCTATTTCTTCAATTGAAGCGCTGGCAAGATCAGCGAAGTCTTTGAATCCGGCCGTGTGCAGCACTGCCGCTGTTTGTTCTCCAACCCCCCGCAACTTCATCCAGGTGCGTTTCACGTCGGTCTCGACCCCATCAGGGGACACCGTTTCCGGATCAAGGAGTGCCTGAGGTTTGGATTGTGCCACGAGACTGTCGAGCTCATTCCCTTCTGCTGCAGCGCCTCCTTCGAAGCTGTCTTGCAGCGCCAAGGTGATATCTGACACCTCATCCAGCACAGTCTTGTTCTTTTCAAGCTCCTCAGCCAGCTGCAGCGCTCCCTTCAGCACGAGCTCGGCCTCTTCCTCTTCCAGACGCAGGAGCTTAGAAATGGCTTTCGCTTCCATTCGGGCAATGTCGGCTGGATCTTTGTAGCCTTCATTCACCAAAATCTCGGCTCGCATTTCTCCCAAAGATGGAATCCGCGCCAAAATGGCTTTGTGTTCTTGGGTGAGCTCGCGCATTTTTGTTTCGGAGCGAATGTCCACCTTCCAGCCACAGAGCTGTGCGGCAAGGCGCACATTCTGACCTCGTTTGCCGATGGCCAACGAAAGGTTGTCGTCGGGCACCACCACTTCCATTGTGCGGAGGCGTTCGTTCACCACAACCTTTGACACATCAGCAGGTGCTAAAGCATTGCACACAAATCGTGCAGGATCTCTGTCGTAAGGAATGATGTCGATTTTTTCCCCGCGCAGTTCCTGAACAATAGATTGGACACGAATCCCCTTCACACCCACGCAGGCCCCGACGGGGTCTACAGA
>JANQPW010000821.1 GCA_028285285.1 Silvanigrellales bacterium | reverse complement strand
ACGTGTGCTCTGGGCGACAATATTGACACTGTTCGGCACCATTGGTCTATGGAACGGGCAAACGCACACGGTGATCTTTTGCCTGCTGCCACTCTTTGTGATCTTTCCTTTTCTTTGTGTGTGGTCCGATATCGCTGATCACTCTTGCGGGCCAGCTGCAGCAGCCAGCCGCAACGCAGCGTTCAGAAAGTCAAGAAATCACCTGCTCTCCCGTTCGTGGGCGAACTTCCTCTTTTTTCCTCGCAACGACGCCTACCACTTAGTGCACCACCTTCACCCCAATGCTCCGGTGTCACAATTTCCACGGCTCCACACGAAAATGTGCAGAGAGGGCGAGGAGTATCGCTCTCTCCAACACACCCTCGCTTGTGACCATCGCTGAGGTCATTGAGTTGCTTGGAGCAGAGTGCGGATCTCCTCGACCCGTTTACGATTTGCTCCCAAATCGCTCACGCCCACACGAGAAGCCGAACGCACGTGGATCAGACTCGACTCGGCGTCATAGAAAAAGTCGACATCATCGACAAAGCGAAACAACCGAGTGGTGAACTCAAAGTTGGCGTAGTCTTCTCCCGATTCAACCAGTTCATAGCCTTCTGTTTCCGTGAGAGCCTCGGTTAAAAACGCGAGGACTTCGGGGCTGGCAGCGTCCAGCGGAGCGATGTAGTGCTGCTCATCGGCCTCGTCAGCTAAAGATGACACGCAATTGGGAGTCTCTGGACAAGGCTCAAGAGCATCTTCCGAGCCGAGCAGGTGGGTGCCGTTGGCAACGGCAGCAGAGGTTGCTGTCAAGAGAGCAACAGCAACCAAGCCTGCAGGAGCAAATGAGGAAAACAGTGAACACTTCATGGAAAGTCTCCTTTTGTTTTGATAAATGCCAAAATGACACGCGTGCGGAGTATGGCTTTAAGTTGCTGGGAGTCAATATTAAATCCTGCCTTTTCAGGAAGAAGACAAGCCTGCCGAAAAAAGATTTTTTTGTTGAGGGCGGTCGTAACTTTTCGAGAAGCATCCTCGAAAGACATTTCCAGTGACGCTTCAGAGAATCAGTTTCCTGCCCAGTGGGGGGTGGGCGGCTGCTGCGGCGCCATTAAATTTTTTTGACGAGGAGAGAGATTCATGAGTGCTCAATCAATTGCAGAGAAATCAAAAAAAGTTCTGTTCGCCGCGGCCCTTTCCGGCCTTGCAGCCGGAGCAGCTGAGACCGTTCAGCCAGAGACAGCCCAGGCCAAGCAGAAGGAAGTGGAGAAGTGCTGGGGCCTGAACAAATGTCAGAAAACGGCCGGTTGCAATGTGAAAGAAGGTCATATCAAAGCGGCCAACGCAGCCTTTAAAAAGGCTGGCAAAAAGCTCCAGTTCAAGATGGAAACCCACACTTGTGACAAACAAAACAGCTGCAGCCACAAAAAAGGTCTCCTGAACTGGATCTACACCGCGAAAGGACATTGCCACCGCACCGAGGGAGGCTTTTTGATCAGTGGCTCCGACAGCAAGGGCTACACCGTTGATTTTGCTGACGGAGCAAAATAGCCATGACTGCTCGACCTGCGCCACCCTGGGGTGTTGGACTGCGGTCCATCCACTTTCATGAGTGGGAAGTGGAAGCTCAGCTCCCCGTGTTGGAGGTGATGTCTGATAATTTCCTCAGGCAACGGGGTGGCCCCGGTTGGTATCATTTAGAACGCTATGCGGAGCGCACGACTCTTGTGGCCCACGGGGTGGGCCTCAGTGTGGGCTCAGCCGGGGGTGTTCACCCTCAGTATCTCCGCATGCTCAAAGATTTTGTGGACCGGCTTCAACCTCAAGTGGTCAGCGACCACCTGTGTTTTTCTCGCAGCCATGCTCACAACAGCTTTGATTTGCTTCCCCTCAAACGGTGCCCCGAAATGCTTGAGATCATTTGCGACAATGTTTCTCGAACGCAGGAGGCATTGGGCAGAACCATCGCCCTCGAAAACGTCTCCGAATATGTGGAATGGAAAGGGAACACATTGAGCGAAGGAGAGTTTCTCAACGCCATTTGTGAACGCACGGGCTGTGGAATCTTGCTCGATGTCAACAATCTCTACGTGAATCAGGTGAACTTTGGCCGCTCGGCGCTGCAAACCCTCCAAGAACTCAAAACCAGTCATGTTGTGCAATATCATGTCGCTGGCCACACCGTGTGCGATGGGTACCTCAACGACACCCACGACAAGCCCGTGTGCCCTGAAGTTTGGAAAATCCTAGGTGAGGCCTTGTTGCGCTTTGGGCCACAGCCCGTGATTCTGGAAAATGACGCTGACGAGATCACCGTCTCTGACCTCAAAGCTGAGATCAGGGTGGGCCAGCAGTTTGTCCGCACGGGCGACTTGTCGGGAGCGCACCCTCTCCGCGAGAAAGAAATGAGCACCTCATGACCGAAGCAAAACTTGAAAAAGAGCGTCAAGCCACTCAGCTCTCAGAAAGCCGCGCGTACCTGCAAGCTCAGCAAGAGCTCTTTCTGCACAATTTGCTGCCCACAAATGCACGCGAAGTCCTCCCAGAGTGCCAATGGGGAGAGCCGGCCCCCATTCAAGACCAGTTAGAGAAGGACACCAGTCAACTGTTTTTTGTTTACCAAGATGCCTACGTGGCGCGGCTGAGTGGCGTTCTTGCCTCGACGCTGCTTGAACGGGCCAGCACCCTTGTGGGCCAGGAGCGCATGGAGCAACTGCTCCTGGAATTTACCCTTCGAAAAAAGTCGTCTGAGCACCTCCTCGCCGACGTGCTTCTCGAGTTTCCTGAGTGGCTCGCGAAACAAGAAGGTGTGGAAGACTATCTTCCCGACGTGGTCGACACATGTCTCAAGTTTTGGGCCCTGATCACAGGCCCCGACCCCGAAGAACGTTTTCCTGCTGCGCCCGACTTGAACTGCCGTCTGGGAGCGCACTGCCTGTTTAAAGAGTCTCGCTTTCCCTTAGCTGATCTTTGGAAGCTGTCGGGCCAGGAACCCACGGAGAGCGAGGGGCAGCAGGGTCGATTTATTGAGCCGGTCTCACAGGGATTACTGATCGTGAAAACCACGGCCCAGTCCACAAACACGCTGACCGTCCCCGCCTTGTTGTTTCCCCTGGCGCAAGCTCTTTTCGCAGGAGAGAGCTTGGAGAGGTCTCTCGAAGCTTTACATGTTGAGTGCAGCAAGCTTGCTGGCGAACAGGAAGGGATCACTCAGGCGCTACAAGATTTCATTGCCGCCCTTCAACAGAGTGGAGCTCTGCAACAGCCTCGCTCATCTACCACATCAGAAACCGTCTTCCAAAAGCAAAGCCCACAAGGGAAAGCCCCACAAGCGGGAGAGCGTGCCACACCATGAGGTGCGCAACCCCGTCGAGTGAACAGGTCATTTGGAGCCCGAGGGCACCAAAGGCCAAACCAGCAGCCACCGCCAAAAACAGGTTCCGCCGGGGGTGCGTGCTCCTTCGGTGCTGCAAACGCGCCACTAAGACAAGCGTGGGAGCAACACCGATCAAAAGCATGTCCGCAACACACGCCGGCGCCATCACCAACCCACGGATTTCTTCACCATCAAAGCTTCCGGTAACCGCGAAACGCGCGGTCAAAGCACCCACCCAAAGCCCTGACACACCGCAAAACAACTGAGCCACACGCTTCCAGCGCATTCGCCCAGGAACAGCAAAAGCCAAACTGAGGTAACCAACAGAAAAAGCAAAAACCAAAATGAGCAGAGACTCCACAACAAAAGAAGGGTCTTGAAGTCTCAGCCAAAGATCAGCCCGTCTGCCGAGCACCCACACTGCCATCACCACAAAGATCGTGGACATCAATGCCCACTGCAAAACCGTGGTCGCAGGTTGAGACAGTCTCCCAACAGGTTCCAGCTGCCGCGTAAGGTCTTTTATCAACGCCGGAACGCGATCATCTGAGGAGGACAGGGGCCCCTTCTCGTCAGTCACTTCATTTCACCTCCGGCGTGCTCAAGATCTTTCGCAGAGCCTTGTAACCTCGGTGCGCCAAAACCTTCACAGAAGACTCCGTTCTGTCCATGGAAAGAGCCGCCTCTTTCACCGACTGGTCGCGGAGCTTCAACCTCTCCACAGCTTCTCTCTGGGCTGCGGGTAGTTCTTTCAACGCCAGGCTCAACTCTTGAGCGTCGAAGCGAGGCTCTTCGCTCTCCTCCGCCCGAACGATCTCTTCCAGGCCTTCAACAAAACGCTCTCTGTCTCTTTGCCTCTTTGACCTTCGGTAGAAGTCAATCAGGCGAAAGCGCGCAATGGCATACATCCAAGACTGAAAGGGCAGGTTGGGATCATAGGTGTGACGAGCTTTGTGGAGAGACACCAGAATCTCTTGAAGCACATCTTCACGCGCAACACTGTCTGCAATTCTTCGGCTCAGATATTTACGTAACACAACACTGACCACCTGAAGGAGCTCTGTGTAACTCGCAGAGTCGCCATTCTGTGCTTGAACCATCAGTGTGCGGAGACCATAGTCGAAGTCCGCATCATTGGTCGTCTCCGATTCCTGCACCTTTGGCGACTCCATGCCAACTGAAGTGTGTGTTCGCTGTACTTGTCATGAAGGTTACACAATCAGAGGTTTTTTTTGAAATCTTTAGGGCCAAAGCAGATATCGGCTGCCAATGGGGTCCTGCTCAGATTCGAAGCTTTCTTCACCGCCCGGCCGAGACTCCAGTTGCACATCGCGGTAGCTCAGAAAAGTATGAGTGCCATCTCCCTTTTCCACAAGGAGAGTGTTGGGTTGACGTTTTGAGATACCAGTGACGACGACCTCATCGCCCTTGTCCCAGTCATCATTTTTCTTCCTCGTGATGCTGACTTCGTCTTCCACCCGAATACGGTGCAGCTGGGGAGGCGGACGACGCCGGATCACCTTTCGCTCGCCATTTTCGTAGTAAACAACCGTGTAAGGTCTTCGGGCCGCCGCTGCCCCTGTTGAGCTCGCCAATGAATTCTCCCACCCTGTGCACTTGAAGGGTGAGTCGGCAATATTTTCATAATCTTAAAGAAATTTGGCGCCCGGGGGCCATAGTGTAGCGGCTTCTAGATGATTTCTCGGCCGGCGATGGTGCCTGCAGTTCGGCTCGAGCAGCCGCAGGTGCGGTTTCCGGCAGATTCAAATTTCGATCCGCAGGCAATACATCGTCTGACCTTAATCACAATGGCCGACAGACCGGCCAAGCGCCGAGCAACATTCTTCTGCTCAATATCCTTCACGACACTTGGAGGGAGCTTCTTCACACGATTCGGGTCGGCAATACCAGGAGCGGGAACGCCACTTGCTGGCTGAATGCCCATTTCTTGGTTGCCCTCTTCGTGCTCAGAAAACAGAAAAATTCCATTCATTTTTAGCATGTTATAAACTCTCCTCGGAAAAATTGAGCACGCGCTCAAGCTATCAACAGTTCCTGCAAGCTCAGTGCCAAAACGGGTTAAGCGGACCAATGAACACAACTCAAACCATTGAAAACACTTCAAATTGAGATGAAGAATCGCGCAGCGGAGCGCATAGAAACCCTGATAACCGCGTGATATCGTAAAAGCGGTAGACAGAGGAACCCTTGGGGGTTTAAGTCATCCGGAGGCAGACTATCATTGATTAAAATCAATTTCAACTATGATATTGATCAAAAAATTTCCGGAAAGGCTTTCCTGTTCCTCTTCAGCTGTGCATTTTTGTGTTTCACATTAATAGGTTGTGCCACATTGTGGGGTATCACCCGGCAAGACGGCCCTGGCTCCAACAGTGAAGACGTGACCCTGCCCGAAGAAAATGGCCCTGACCACAGCATCTGGAGGCCAATCTTCCACCAAGAATTTGCCGATCCAACCCTCTCCACACCCATTGTGTTCTCAGGCTCCGATCGGCCCCTTGAGGTTCCGAAAGACTTTCTCAACTCGAGCGCCGTTCCCGGCCCGGGTTCTTGTGTCCACATTGCGGCCAACACAGAGCGCAGCGCCATCGTGCAACTCAAAGAGGCCCGATCTGCGGGCTCGGCTTTTGTGACTCAACCTCACTCTCAGCAGCTGGTGTTCGTCTTTCAAAAAGACCCCCAGCGTCTCTTCGCCGTGGCTCACCCAGATCCGTCCGGAGTTTTTTCCTGTGACTCCCTGCCGATCGACCCCACCTTTGCTCACTTCGATGGACACACATTGAGGTCTCTTCTTCCGCAAAGGCAGAACGCCAGCCCTCTCACCACATTGGAAACACCCCAACAAGCGAGCGTGCGCATCTCGGCGGCGCAAGGAAGGTCACTGAAAGGGTGGGTACTGCGGCTGGCGCTGACAGAGCGCGCGCCCATCAGAACTGATGTGTCGAAGGTTTTTCAAGACCACCCTCAGTTTTCAAACCTTGTTCGAACGGAAACCAACACGCCTGGTGTGCGAACCAGTCATCACTTTCTGACCAGCGTGATTCTTGAAAACGACAGCCTGGAGATGCAGTTGGCACAAGGAAAGTACCTCGCCGCCCTCATTCATCCGGAAAGTCACAGCTCCTGCCTCTTGCCATTTGATGCCTCAAACCAACTTGAAATCTCTTTGGTGTGCCGAGAGCTGACTTCGCAGAAGTCCACTACCGGAGCACTCCAAACTCAGGAAGCCCTTCTCTTGCCACCGCTTCGGGAAGATCAATCTTCGCCACTGGTTCGCTTTGGAAGTCTCACCACAGCGACTCTCAACAGTTCCGGTCAAAGCACAGTGCTTGACCTGAGCCAACAGGCACTGTCCTCAGGCTTTTCCCAGAACGACCAGAGGCGCTCATCGCTCAGCCTCATTCTTGACGGAACCGTGCATGAAGTCTCGGCAGCACTCTCTTCGCGCGAGGAAGAGTCCTTTTTGTCCTACCTGGCAGACTCTCAGGTTCCCAGCCACCTCTACATCGGCGACTCGGCTTTCCAGCGCAATCCCTATTTGATTCAAAATCGAGCTTTTTTGGCAGACCACCGCAATCCGACAAGTGAATCTCTTGTGACCTACGTGACAAATGGAACCACATTTTCTTGGAGATCTCCGTCCTTAGATGGCAGTGTTTCCAACATGCCCTCCGACTCAATTCTCTCGTTTACAGTTCGCATTCCCCCCTACAATCTCACCGAATACATCGAGCTTTTTATCGATGAGAGGCTGCACAAACGGATCGTTGTGGGGCGCCAGGATCCCTCAAGCCCACTGGAAGTGCCTTTTGAGGAAACCATTTTCTCAAAGGTCGATTTTTTGCTCACCGTGCACGCCTGGGGTAAGGGATATGTTCCAGAGTTTATCTATGGAATGCCATTTATGCGTCCAAAGGCCATACTCAGCAAAATCTGCTTCGATGTGAACAAGAATCAGATTTGCGACAACATTCGAGAAGAAAGGAGGCCCTAATGAAATCTCAGCGTCAGGATCATCGGGTTGCTCGCGACCACAGCGCTCGTGAGGAGTACCTTTCGGAGAGCTCTTCAGACTCCAAGCTCTGCCGCCTCATAGATGCCACCTGCCTGAGCCCTGGCCTCATGAGGGGCGACATTGAAGACCTCTCTGCATTGGCTCTCAAAGAAAAGGTCCGGGCTGTGTGTGTGCCACCGGCTTTCCTTGCAGACCTGCCGCTAACGGAACTACAGCAGGCTGAAGTGGAAATTGCCACCGTTCTCAACTTTCCCGCTGGGTACCAGCTCCCAGAAACTGTGATCTACGATGCAGAGCGCGTCGTTCGAGAGGGAGCGACCGAGATCGACTTCGTTCAGCCCGTTTCCCTGATCAAAAACCAAGAATGGCGCCGGCTAGAAGATTTCTCTCGGCGGCTTGTCGAGAACTTTTCAAACATCACCTTCAAAGTGATTTTGGAAACAGGCCTGCTTTCCCTCGCGGAGCTACAGACATGTATCCGCTGCCACGCCCTTGCTGGCGTGAACATCATCAAAACCAGCACAGGCTTTGGCCCGCGGGGTGCCAGCGTGAATGACATCCACACCATCAAAAACACCCTACAGT
>JANQPW010000810.1 GCA_028285285.1 Silvanigrellales bacterium | reverse complement strand
ACCCCACAATTAGCAGCCAGATCGGACAGTGCACGTCATGCCACGCTGCCGGAACAGACCGGCGGCCGCTCGTGACCGAGCAGAACTGGCGAGACTATGGACAAACGGCCGTGAATCTCATGCGCAGTGGAGACATGCCACCAGGCCAAAGTGGGCCTCCACGCGTGGGAGCGGTTTGGGATCTGAAGGAGGCAGTGCGATGTTGGCTCGCCCAATGAAGAAAAAACAGGAAAACCCAACTCATACCGAGGAAACAAAGACTGCCAACCCCACTCGGAACACCTCGGGCATCATTGCTCATCCCAGTGAAGTGGGAGCACTCACCCGCAGAAATCTCCTGAAAGGTGGGAGCAGCATTGCTGCCTACGTTTCGCTTGAAAAGATGTTCTGCTTTGGCAACGCTCAAGCACAGGAAGTAGTTTCACCAACAGGTCCTGCCCGCCGCCTGGTGTGGATTGAAATGCGAGGGGGTTGGGACATCCTTGAAACCGTTGATCCCAAAGCGGCCTCCACAAGTGGTATTGATGTGACCTACAATTGGGCCCTTGCACAGAACCTTGGCTCGGCAGGGGAAGCTGTCAAAGTGGGCCGCTGGCTACCGGGCTTAGCCCAGCGGGGCGATCAAGTCGTGCTCGTTCGCGGGCTTGCCATGGGGACCACTTCTCATGACGCCGGTCGTGTTTACATGGACACAGGAATTCTCAGCAACAATGGCGAGGTGAACGCCGCATCAGTTCCAGCCATTGTCGCCTCGGAAAGCACAGCCACAATCCCCATCATTCAGTTGAATGGCGGAGCCGAGCCCCAGCTGGACAGGGGGTTGTTGAAGCCTGTTTCAGTGGTGCGCGCCGAAAACCTTGAACTTTACCAGAGCATGTACCCTTCGGGCGAAGCCGACGTTGCTCGCCGGCTCCGCATGCTCGACTACATGAGAGCATCTGTGGAGCGCATTCGCCAGGCCATGGGCACAAACGATCGGCTCACCGATGTGGAGTCGGCCGAAAGCAAGATTCGAGCACAGATTTCAACTGGTATTGCCAGCCAGCTCGAACTCACCGACAGCGATCAAGCTCCCTACAATGCCTCCGGCGGAAGTGCGACATCGGCCTTTGCTCTCGCAGAGAAGCTGCTGCGCAACGACCTTGTCACCACCATCAACATGGGAGTGGGTGGGTTTGACACTCACGCCATGCAAGACCGCAGCCTCGAGCCCAACCTCACAAGGTTTGACCTTTCTCTCAGCACTTTTATTGACCGACTCTCCGCGGCTGGGCAACTCGACAACACTCTCATCGTGATCTACTCCGACTTTGGTCGAACACCCAAAGTGAACAACCGGGCCGGCCGTGACCACTGGCCCGTTGGCGGAGCTATGCTCATTGGTGGGGGGCTAGCGGGAGGTCGTGCAGTTGGCGGAACCGATGACAACATGCTTGGCCTCAACTGCGACGAAAACACAGGAGCCGTGGTGGACTCTGGAGGTGTGCAGCTGAACCCCACCCACCTGGGAGGAAGCGTTATCGAGTTGACACTCGGCGCCGGCTACCTCTCCGCAAGGCCCTACCTTTCCAGCGTTCCAGCCCTCACCCGCACCCGATAAATCCAGTGTTTCCAGCCACATAATATTACTGCTGCAAATCGAAGCATCTGTTGACACCGGCCTGTATTTGTTCAAGGATCAGGGCGGCGGTGCCACTGCAGAAAGGCGCCTTTTTCAACAGGATCGACACGGTGACGACTCTTGAAAAGCAAACCCGAAGAACCCTTCGCTCGACAGTGCTCTGGCCAGCACTGGTGAGTCTCCTTCTGCTGGCGGGTCTGAGTGTTGTGAGTTCAGACCTCCTCCACTCCATCGACAGCTTGCGCGACATGAGCAAACAACGCAGAGGGTTGCTCAACCTTGAAAAGGAAATTCTCGATGCCGAAACCAACTTGCGCATGTTTCAGCTCACAGGAGAGCCAGAAGCACAGACTCAATTGCGCCAAGACATGCCGGTGATCCGAGATCTCATTGCAGAGCAGATCGACTCATCGGCATCCGTTGCCCGAAGGGCACTTCTCAATGAAATCCGCTCTGAATTGAACACGTGGGAAGCCAGCGCTGTGTCGTCGATTCAGAAAGGTTCCCAAACCTTTCTTGCCTCTCGAAATATCATTCTTGATGCCATCAAAAACAAAATTGATCTCATTGAAAAAGGAGACAAGGAAAGGCTCACAACACTCGCCGACTCCATAGAAGAACACTCTTCTGTGGTTGTGCTGCTGCTGGTCATTTTGAGCCTTTCGTTTGTGGTGGGGCTCCCCCTCTTCACGGGCTCCCGCGTGCAAGCCCTATCGCAAGAGTTCCAAAGGCTCATTGAAAAAACAAAAGAGGCCAGCCGGGCCAAGAGCAGCTTTCTGGCCAACATGAGCCATGAAATCCGCAGCCCTATTTCGGCAATCTTGGGCTACTCCGAGATCATGGATGCTCGGTTAAAAGATCCCGACGATCGATCGGCACTTCGGGTGATTTCAAGCAACGCCAACCACCTTCTTGACCTCGTCAACGATGTGCTCGATTTTTCAAAAATCGAATCCCTTTCCATGAAAATCAAAGAAGCACCTGTCGTTTTAGAGACATTTGTTGCGGAAATCGTTTCCATGAACGCGGCACGCGCCGCGCTGCAAAACATCACACTGGAGACCCTGACCCACACAGAACTCCCCGAGGTGATCTTCGGCGACCAACTTCGACTGCGTCAAGTGGTCTTGAACCTGCTCTCCAACGCCATCAAGTTTTCCGATGCAGGGGATCGCATCTCGCTCGAGTTGGAAAGCTTCTCACGGGACAGCAAAGGAATTCTCAAAATCTCGGTCCAAGACCAAGGGCCGGGGATCAAAAAGGAGAACCAAGAAAAACTCTTCGACGCCTTCACGCAAATCGATCAAGACGATCAACGCATTTTTCAGGGAACCGGACTCGGGCTCGCCATTTCAAAAAGACTTATTCTTCTCATGGGCGGCGAAATTGGGCTGGAAAGCGAATTGGGAAAGGGCTCTCGATTTTGGGTTGAACTGCCGTGCTTCGATCCCGAGACAGCCCGGTTCAGCAGCGCAACAGACCACAAAGCCTCAAGCCGCTCGTCAAACTCTCGCATACCCAGCCTTTCCGGAAAATGTGGTCTCGTGGTTGATGATCGGACCGACATTCGCCTTATGATCCAGCAGTTCTTCTTCGAAGCCGGAGCAGAGGTTGTCGCAGCACGGGATGGCTTTGATGTGGTCAACCAACTCAACAAAGAGTCTCGGCATATCGATTTTGTTGTGCTCGATATTCAAATGCCTGGCAAAGATGGCTTCAAAGTGCTTGAAGAGCTCCGTGCCACGGGAATCACAGCTCCAGTTGTGGCCCTAACGGCATCTGCGTCAACGGCTGTGAAAGAACGCTGTCTTGCTGCCGGCTTTGATGCTTTTTTAGCTAAGCCAGTGCAGAAAAGTCGCGTTGTTGAAACGATCCATCGCCTTCTCAACACACCCTCAGCTCCGCCAGTTTCGAACTCTCACCCCACAACTGTTTTTGTGATCGACGACCAGCCGACTGTCACGCAACTCCTGAGGATGATTTTTCAACACCGACCCGATGTGAAGCTCCATGTAGCTTCCACTCTTGAAGAAACACGACACAAGCTCTGTGGAGCGGACGCACCTGATGTTGATGTGGCAGTTGTAGATGCAAGACTGTCGCAGGCCGAGTCAGGAGCGGAGGCGGTGCGCCTGATCCGATCTCTCTACCCCTCCGTCCAAATCGTGGGCATGAGTGCCGACGAGGCCTCGGAGTTGCCCCAAGACTTTGCCGATATGCTTGATGACTTCGTGACGAAAACAGAGCTGACCATGTTGCCCTATGTGGTGGAACGCGCCGCAAAACGACATGCGACAAGCAACACGATAAAGCCCATATAAACAGCCACAACATTCGCGTCAAAAAACGTGTTTTGCGTGAGACCATGAAGCAAGTTCGCAACCAGACCTGCCCCCACAGCCGCACCAACCGCAGGAAGAGACCACATTGCCGACGGGGTCGTGGACGTGGAGGAAGCCTCGGCGAGCCAACGGAAGAGCCGGCGGAAGAAGATCACCAAGAGGGCTCCCAGAGCGAGAGTGCCCACAAAGCCCAAATCGGCAAGAGTTTGAATGAAAACATTGTGCGCCCAGTACTTTTTTTGCAAATCGGCGTACCCCAGACTCTCGTAGTAACGCTGAAGAGCGCCCTCCTTTGTCCAGGCATAACCCAACCCAAAGAGAGGGTAGTCCTCAAGGATTTGCAGATGAACTCTCCAAAACTTCAACCTGTCGATGCGATCCACCCATGTGCTGGGGTCACCCGCCACAAGCTCAAGCACACGAGTCGCAAGCCCGCTGATCCAAACGGCTGCCGCCGACACCCCGGCAAAAACACCTCCCAAAATCAGAATCCATCTCAGCTTCAGCACTGAGCGGATGTGCCACAAAAAGAGCAAGCCAAACACCACGAGGCCCACAGCAAGTGCTGTGCGCCCGCCTGAAAAAACCAAAAGCAGAAAGTGGAGAACGACAAGTCCTGACGAAAGCAAGAGCAAACGATTGAACTTTCGGGCCGCACTCAAGCCTTGAAGTGTCAGCGAAGCAAAGAAAGAAAACTCTGCAAGGGCTATCGCCGACATCGACAAGGGGTGACCATAGAACCCCTTCACCCGCCAAAACCCCGAAGCCATCTGGTGAGAGGGAGGCAAGGAGCCGGAGTCAGACCTGAGATCAACTCCAGTGATGAACTGGACCAGGAAATAAACAAAAAACACAGAGGTCCACAGAGCTGACGAGAGCACAAAGGTGTCCAGCAGCCCCCCATGAACCGGTTGACCCTGCCGACTTTGCACACTAGGAGCCTCTCCATGTGGCCCCAGAGAGCTTCCCGAAACCTTTCTTTTGAGCAGCACCGCTCCGAGAGTGAACATGAGGCCCGTGACAATCACGGTGGAAGGCGCATGGGAACGCATCAGTCTCTTGAGGGGGAGGTCAGGCAGCGGCACCGGAGCGTCAGAACCTGCTGTCAACCAGACGATGATGTTGCTCAGTGGAAAAAGCAGCCAGACACCCACAAGGCACAAGCCGAGAGTGCCGAAGGTCTTGGCCAGGTTTCGATGGGCTTCGGAACAGACCACCGGG
>JANQPW010000798.1 GCA_028285285.1 Silvanigrellales bacterium | reverse complement strand
TCTCTTATGGGTGGCGAAGAGGGGCAAAAGGTGAGCACCTCCGGCTGGATTGCAGATGCCTCTGGAGAAGTTCTTGTGCACTCCACGGGGCTGTTTCTTAACCTTGGTGCTGACAAGCTCCGCTCGTTGGTTGGGTTGGAGCAGCCAGGGTAAATCCTGGTTCAAGGCATTGACATGGGGGCTGGGGCGAGAAAGTGCGCCACGCGTGAGAGCACTCCCATGGGGCTTTGTAAGCCGTAGAATCGGGCGAGATTTGCGTCGGTCATCACGCGCAGGCCTTCGCTTTCGTGAACACCAATCACATTGCGTCCGCAATGGTCTTTGGCCACGACTGTCACGTGGGGGCTGGAGATGCTGTCTCCAAAACACTCTTGGACTTGTGAGAAGAATGACTGTGGTCCTACATCGAGCAGCCCCGTGAGAATGGATTGCTGGAGCAGAAGGTTGGGTGCTCCATAGTCAAAGAGCTGGGGGAGTCCCACAAAAGGAACAAAGCTGCCATTGAATTCACCAGCCTGAAGCTCTGGAGCTGCGGCCGGGCTGAGCGGTTTCGCTTCAAACAAAGATGGAAAGCGCGGCGAGGGGAAAATACCAGGTGTGAGATTCGCATGGGGAGCAAGCAACGGTTCTTGCCAACCCAAAACCGCATTGGCAATGTGGTTTGCATGGCCCGTGTTGGCAAGCCCCGCTCCAAAGAAAAGACCAACAGGTCCAGCTTGAACTCGTTCCGAGAGCCGACTCACAATGCTGTTGACCAGTTCAGAGTCGTTGCGCAGGTCGAGCTCGTCTGCCTCATCTCCAGAGAGCAGCCAGATTTGATCATAGGCTGCCAGGCTGCCCACAGTGCACTCCGTGCTGGGGCCGATTTCATCACTGAAGTTGAGCCACAAGCGAATCGAGTTTTCGCCCATGCACGGCAGCACGTAGGGCTCGGCGTCACTCTCAGGGTCGCGGTTGGTTTCCACAAACCCCTTGGTGATGTGCAGGTAGTCGATCTTCAGTGCAGGAACTTCTCCTGCTGGGCATTGGGGTTGGAGCATGTCCATGAAAAAGGTACCGCCATCTCCTGCAAACCAGCCGCTTTTGAGGTCGAGAATGAGCACTCGACCATCGCCAAAGCTTCCCAGGCAAGGGTCGGCTTTTTGGGCGAGCTCTGCAGACACAGTTGCTAGGTCTTCTGGAAAAGCTCTTTCAGCCAGAAATCCCTCGATGGGTTGTGTGGGGTCAGTATCTCCCTCTGCCCCCTCTGCATTGGGGTCATTCGGTGCTCCTTCCGCTTCGGGAGTGCCATCGGGAGTGTTCGCTCCTTCAACTGGGTCTCCAGCGGTCTCTGTTTCAGGAGCCGGATTGGCCGCAGCATCTTTTGCAATGCGACCCTCTTCCCGTGAGAGAGAAAAGGCCTCTCTGCGTCCACAGGAGCTCAGCGCGAGGGGGATGGTGAGCAGTGTGACTGCGGTCGTTGCGTGCCAACGCGTCATGGACAAACCTCTTTCGGTTGGGTTCTAGACAAGGAATGACCTTTTGTTGTCGGCCGGCGTGTTTAATTAGATAAATTTTTCGTATTTTCTATTTGGAAACAAATTGTTACATTGTGTCTTTGGTGAGCACGATGAAAGCTCAGATCAGCTTTGCCTCTTGAATTTCAGCCATGTGGTCGAGGTAGGTTCTGGCTGGTTTGTGCTCTTTGAGGATCACTTTGACGAGAATGGATTGTCCATTCTTGGAGAGCTTCAATCCGAGCTTTTTGACAAGGTCGGGCAAACCGCCACTCCAGCTTGAGGTGTCGGCCCCTGTTGCCTTTTGTTGCGCCAGAAGCTCGTTAATATTCACGTTGAGAGATTCATAACCGCTCAGTGAGGTTGTCTCTACAAGTGCCTGAAAAAGTTGGAGGCTGGGCTTTGAAAGAAACGGCGAGCTCGCGCTGAATCGTGGAGCCACGCTGCCTAGAAATTCGGTGAACTGCATGAAAATGCCACGGTTTTGGAAAGCCAGCACATCTTGTTTGAGGCTGTTCTTCTTCAGGGTGATGAGTCCAAAGCTTTGCAACTTCTTGATGATACCAAAGTAAATGTCGTTGTCTTCGCCAACGATTTCGTCCCATAGGTTCTTCACAGCTTCAGTGGGAACAACATGTTCCCTACCTTCCTTTTCGCCGTCTTTCATGAGGGCAAGGGTGATGCCGCGGAGGGTTTTGTGAACAATCTGGAAAGGGTAACGTTGGTTGGGCAAAATGGGGCCACCTGCGGCACTGAGCTGGGCTTCTTCAAGCTTCTGCACCCGTTCATTGGTGCTGCGGAGCCGACCACTCAAGCTCTGCATCATGGTCACCATCCACTTGGGAACTTGCTGCAAGAGCCTGTCAAAGTCTGCTTTTGTGATTTGCGTGACTTCACAGTCTTGACTCGCCCGCACGCTGGCGCTGCGTGGTTTTTGGTCAAAAAAGGCCATTTCTCCAACGATTGCACCGTTGTCGAGAGTCGCGAGGGGAAGCTCTCCGTCTTCATTCTTAATGTAAACAGTCAGCGAGCCCTTTCTCACCAGGTACATGCTGTCTGCAGGATCACCTTGTTTGAAGAGGATATCCCCTTCTTTGAAGGCGAGGTTCTTCCCAGCCACAGGTCCTCCAGAAACTCATCATTTGAATTTTAGTTCCGATACTCAAGGGGGTTGCGGCAGCAGATTCAGGCAAGTCAGCCGATTGGCGCCACGGCCCAGAGAGCGTACTGGGGAAAAGCGTTGAAGATTTGTGTGGTTGACGATCTGCTGTCGATGAGAAAGGCTCTGCGCCGTGTGCTGCAGAGTCTTGAAGGTGTTGAGATTGTTGACTTTGCAGACGCTCCTGAAGCCGTTCGTTACCTTGAAACAAACTACGTAGACATCGTTATTGCAGACATTTATCTGCAAAAAGGAAGCGGATTTGATGTGTTACGGCATGTGCGCGAACGTGCGGTTTGCTCCGACACACCGGT
>JANQPW010000789.1 GCA_028285285.1 Silvanigrellales bacterium | reverse complement strand
GCTCAAAGGCCTCCGAGTTTACTGTGCCAACCCCTCTCACCCCTACAATTGTTTCAACCCTGAAGTTGAGCTCCGGGGCCACCTTCAGCTGCTGGTGATGTTTCTCACTGCCAAAGTTAGCCCCTGGCAAGGCTTTGAACGGACTCACTATGTGCCCCAACACCTTTCTCAATGGTCGGCCAACCTCGCCCGCTCCGGCACCATTGACGTTTTCTGGGGCAGCTGCTCCCTTCCCGACGCCCGCGGCTTTGTGAGTCTTGGTCTCAACAATTGCTATGAAAGCGATGTGTTTCGCAAAGCCAAGGTCAAAATTCTCGAAGTGAACCCCAACATGCCCGCCACACTCGGCTCCACCACCGTGTCGGTGCGCGATGTCAATGCCTTTGTTCCCTCAAATGCCGAACTCCCCACCGTGACCCGCCCCACCATCACTGAGGTGGATCGGCGCATTGGGGCGCACGTGAGCGAGCTCATCACCGATGGTTCCACAATCCAGCTGGGCATTGGCTCCATTCCCAATGCCATTGCAGAAGCCTTACACAACAAGAAACACCTGGGTGTTCACACAGAAATGATCAACGATGCCATGATGGACCTGTACCAACGAGGGGTGATCGACAACTCTCAAAAAACGCGCTGGCCAGGAAAAATGGTCGGCACCTTCGTGTACGGCACACCTGAGCTGTATAAGTTTGTGGAGCAAAACCCCGTGGTCGAGCTTCACCCAGCCAGTGTGGTCAACGACCCCTTTCGCATTGCCGAAAATCACAAAATGGTTTCTCTCAACACAGCCTTGGAAGTGGATCTCACCGGACAAGTCTGCTCCGAGTCGGTGGGGCACCGCGAAATCAGCGGGGTGGGAGGCGCCTTTGAGACACACTTTGGCGCGCAACGCTCTCCTGGGGGTCGAGGTGTGGTTTGCCTGGCTTCTCAAACCCGCAATGGTGAGCACTCTAAAATTGTGTTTGAACTCAAACCAGGAGCGAAGGTCACCATCAGCCGCAATGATCTCGACACGATAGTCACCGAATACGGTGTGGCACAGCTCAAAGGACGTTCCGTGTCGGAGCGAACGCTCGCCATGATCCGCGTGGCCCACCCACAGTATCGCGACGAGTTGCGTCACAAAGCAAAACAGGCGGGATACCTTTGAAACCCGAGGCAGAGCCCACAAAACCTCAAAAAGCACTGCCTCTGGCACCAGACGAGCATCTCTTTGAGCCCAGTGGCCTGCGCCGGGCGCTTGACAAACACGCAGCCGTGGCCCTCACCGACCTGCGTGGTGTGATCCTTGAGGTCAACTCACA
>JANQPW010000780.1 GCA_028285285.1 Silvanigrellales bacterium | reverse complement strand
GTGTCAAACTTCAGTGATCCCAGCGGTCAAGTGGTTGTTGGGCAGGTTGGTCAGACCCTGATTGTTTCAATTTGGAGGTCTGAGCGGGAAGGGGTTGATCAAACGCCAATTCTTTACCATTTAGGTGAAATACTCACCCAAGCCGCTTCTTTCCGGCAGAATGTTGTGCTGACGGGTGATTGGAACTGGACGCCAGAGGAAAATTTGTTTGTTCGTTCAGGTGAATTTCAGCTGTTGGCCATGAACGATGCAGATGGGTATGTACCCACTAGGTGGAAAGGAGAACGAGCCATCGACTACACCTTGCTCTCTCATGGTCTCGATGGTTCCGCAGTTGCGCTTCTCCCTCAAGTTTTTGGAGATCATAAAGCTTTTCACTTTAAGATTTCTACTCCTGCCTCTCACGGTGACACTCTTGTGACAGCCCGTACTGCACGTCTTCACAAGCCTGTGGGATGCTCCTTGGAAGATTGGCATGCCGCGGTCACAGAAGCTTGGGATCTTTCAGAAGCTCTGGTCGCCAGCCTTGCCTCCGATGAATCTCAAGATGTTGATGCTCAATGGCGCGTTTTTTGTGCCACGCTTGAACAGGCACTCAGGTTAGCTTCTTGCAAGTTTGGTCAGCCAATCCAGCAAGGGTTGCGGCAGAAAGGTTCAGCTCCAGTGGTGCTACAAGCAGATGATGTCCGTTTGTGTGGCAGCAGCTATGGAAGTTTTCGACAAAGATCGATCCGCAAACTGCTTGGTAGGGTGCGGGAATGCAACAGACAGTTCTCTAAAACTGGTCGCAGAGATCCCAACCTGGTGGCAGCCATCACTCGAACCTGGCCCTCTGATCTTTCCTGGTCTGGCTGGTTTCCGGCTGAAGAAATGCTGGAGCTTGAGCTCCAGACCATGGTCAAGGAGTCCGTTAAGTTTCGCATTGATGAATGGAAAGCAAAGATGTGTCAGCGGGGGCGCTACGCCACCAACTGGCTCAAAGGTCTTGTGAATCCTGGTGTCCCTGAGATCCTCAGTGCCCATGATCAGGTTGCTCCGTCGGTCAAGGACGGCTTTCACGTGTTAGCTGATTTTTGGAAAAAGATTTGGCATCGGGAGGAGGCCATGCCTCGGCTCAGTGAATTGCAAGCTTTGTGTGACAGTCAAACTTGGAGGGAACCTTTTCCTGAAGGTGACATGTGGTTTCCCTCTGCTGCCCAGTTGATGGTCAGGGCTCAGGAAACCAAGGGCACGGCCCCCGGTTGCGATGGCTGGTCGGGTCAGGAGGTTGGCAGCCTGCCTATTGTGGTCTTTGACAAATTCTTGACCTTGGTGAAAAGGTGGTCAATTTTGGGTCAGTGGCCCTCCAGCTGGCAGCACATTCGGCAGGTGCACACGCGCAAAGAGCAGGGTGTTGGGCCAGTGAGGCCTAAAGACCTACGGCCTATTGCCGTTTTGTCTGTCTGGTATCGAATTTTATTGACAGCAGTCAGTCGCCAAGAAGCGGTTCAACAGTGGATCCTTCGCATTGCGCCAGCAGCTTGTCATGGTGGTCTCCGTGGCCGCTCGGTTGCCACAGCTCTCAGCCAGCTTCTGCCTGCACTGGAACAGGGTTCGACCGCCCTTGCTCTGGACTATCGCAAGTGCTTTGACATGACGCACCCGAAGTTGGTGTTGGGCCACATGAAGCTTCACAGGTGGCCCCCAGGTTTGATGAGTCTTTTCGAACATGTTTGGCTTCAGCAACATCGTTGGTTAGAACTGGGGCATTTGGTTGATGCTACACCGCACATTGTCTCATCCTCTCTTCCTCAAGGTGATCCTTTTTCTCCTCTCGGGCTGCTGCTGGTGTTGGGTGATGCCACTCAAGAAGTTGCGGCTTTGGGCGTCAGCCAATCAGTTTTCATGGATGACAGGGTGTTGGTCGCGCCCACGGTGCGGCAGTTGCTCAGAGCTCAGCAGCTGTGGGCGCGATGGAGTGAGCGTTTGGGGTTGCAGGAAAACCTCGACAAGGTGGTGGCTTTAGCTCAAAACTGCAAGCAACGATGGGCTCTTGAAAAGCATGGTTTCAAGCCCAGCCAGATCAGCTCCGAGATCCGCATCCTCGGGATCGACTTTGTAAGTTATGGCAAGGATGGTGGGCGCACCGCTCAGTCTCGAGTCTCTGCGGCTTTGAAGCTGGCCGAC
>JANQPW010000745.1 GCA_028285285.1 Silvanigrellales bacterium | reverse complement strand
GTTTCGCTCTTCGGCCAGGCTCTCTAGAGAGGAGGCTGGCCAGGCGAATGGCAGCGCTGAAGTTTCTCTTGTAGGGAATTCCACCCCGCGACTCTATGTGCTTCACAAGTCCATCACGTTCTTTCTCGCTCACCATCCCCAGAAACATCTCATCGTGATGGCTCAGCAAATTCAGCCAGGTGCTCCCCGGCGGTGGGTTGAAATTCAGCGCTTTGTTCCAATAGCTCCACCAGGGAGTGACGTCCCAGGTGACCAACATTTCGCGCAGCGCCATAGACTGAGCCTCAAACGAAAACACGCCAGTGGTTCCTCGGCTCTCAGCAAAGTCTTCCTGCTGCCGCCCGACGGAGAAGCCGGTCCCAAAGAGCTGATGAGCGGCTCCTACCCAATTCACAGACTCCGGCAAGACGGCTGCCTTAGAGTTGACCATCTTGATGAAATGTCGAAACAACTGTGTTGCCGCAAGAGCGGCCCTTTCCGCGTCTCCTTCGGTGCCATCAGGCTTGATCCAGTGAATTGATGCGTCAGCACGCTTGGCCATCTGCCCCTGTGCCAGCTCCCGAGCTGTGATGTCCCAAATAGATCGAAGAACAGCCGGCTCCAACAGATTCAGATCCACCTGGAAGGGATAAAAATGGTGGTATGCTTTTCGCTCTTCCTCTCCAACTTTGTAGCGAAAGAAATGGGTCTTGCTGACCTCTGGGAATATCGCGATCCGCTCTGTCGTTCTGTTTCCCGTTTGGTAAATACGCTTCCCTTGGCTGGTTGTGTCGTCAAAACGACCCTCCACCCAGTGGGTCACATCGAGATAATGGTTCTGAAAACCCTCTTCCTGTTTCATAAAGGCCTGGAACCAATCGTGCTTATACGACGTGTGGTTGAATATAGCGTCGCTGGCAAGCCGAAACCCTTCTCTGCGAATGGTAGCCATCAATTTACGAAATGCGGAAGGCCCTCCAAGCCGATCGGCCGGTTCATACTGAGAAACATCGTAGCCACCATCTCCATTTTCAGACTCATAGTGTGGCAAAATGTAGAGGTTCCGAATACCCAGTTTCTTCAGATGGGTGAGAGCAAACTCGAGCGAATTGAAAGTTCCACTCCCCAGAAACTCCTCCCGACCCATTTTTTCTCCTGAGGCAATTCGTCTCAAAGAGGCTGGACTGAGCCGGAGCTGCCTGTCTTCAACACCAAAGTACTGCACATAAGCATAGTAGAAAGGCTGTTGCAGCCAATTGTCAGGAACCGACCGCAGGTATTTCACCAGGCTCTCATCTGAATTGATGAGAGCCCGCGCCTTCATAACAGCATGAAAGAAGTCAACCACCATCTGCCGGGCTATGGGTTTATCGGGAGGTGAAAAGGTCCTGAGGTGAGCGTGTTGATGGGCCGGGGCCGGCGCACCGCTTGGTGTTGTGGCAAGAAGCTCGTGGCGGAGCTCGGTCAATTGCTCGTCACCAAAGTGAAAGCCATTCTGCACGTTGGCGTCGGGAGCGACCATCTGGACCACCAGGCTTGCCACAAGATGGAGATCATCACACGTTGCTCCAGAGGAGTAAACAGTGGGATCTTCCTCCCCAAGCTCTGCCCAATTCGCGCCTTGTGGTCTATCTCTTTCATAGCTGCGAGACTTGTCAACCTGCTTTATTTCAGCTGCACACAACGACCACGCAATGTCATACAGCTCTTGGTCGGGTCTCTTTTCACTCTTTAAAAACTGAGCATGCTCAACGCTTGAAAGACCACCCGACTTTCCCGAAAACAGTGTACAACCACCCAAAAGAACTGCACTCCCGAGCCAGAAGGCAGTGCCTAATCCGTTCCTCATGAATCTCTCCTTCAACTGCGGCGATCATCATACCGCATTGAACAACAGAAGATCACTCGGGTTTGTCAATCAGTTGGAGGAATCTCGAGGACATCGAAGAAAAAGCGGTAGTTTCGTCCATAACGGCTGTCCCAATTGCGTCCATCTTCCGACACAAAGGCAAGTTCAAGGTTCCAAGGCCGTGGTTTTCCGTCAGGCTCAAACACAGTCTCAAAAAGAATCAACTCAGCGTCGGGAGCCGGCTCCACGTGCCATCTCACAGTACCCGGCAAACCATTTGTTGAAGCGGGGCAAGTGGGAAGGGTCTCATCGATGTTTTTGACAATGCACAAAAACTCCTGAACGGGCCTTCCCACAAAAAGACGAGCCACAGCCTGCGAGCTGTCTTTCATGTGAAAAAATCCGGATTCTCCATTAAGGCGCACAAAAGCAACCAACCGCTGATCTTCAGACGGTGTCAAAATTCCAGAGTAGCTGAGTTCCAATTGAGGGATGTTTCGCCCCCAGCGATTGATGGCGCAGACCTTCACAACGCCTTCCACTGTTTGGCACTCTTTGTCGAGAGCTTCACTTGGCCGGCCTTGCTCACCCGCAAAAGCGGCTGAGACCGCACCTATCCCGAAAAACGGCGATAGAGTCAGCAACCAGGTGCTCCAGCTCCGGACCAATCTTCTCGGCAACAACACACGCCTTTGCCACTGTCTCATTTGATTCGTCATTTGCTCTGTTCTCCAGATCTGGCAATGCAACGGCCCTTTCAACGTCATAAGCGAAGCGTCCCCAAGAATGCAAGATCAGATCCGGTCTAGCCGCAAATCTAGTGAGAGAGGAAGAATTCCCTGACGAAGAAAAATAAGCCTTCCCGACTCGCCTTTTTAAAATATTTCAGGTATCATATTTTTTGCAACTGACTCTGACCTCATGGGTGCTCACAGAGTCTCTGACAAAAGTAAGGTCGTTCTTGGCCCTGGCTTCTTTAGCCGGGCCTTTTTCTTGCCATCTCAAGGGGGTAGCCAGCTATCCCGTCGGCTACAGATTCGGGGAGCAAGCATCGGTGGCGGGTGTCTGCTCGTTTTTTTCACCGTGCCACACCCAACTGCTCAGGCGATCCCCCAGAAGCCAGGAGCGGCCAAAGCCTTGGGCAAGAACTTCGTCAAACCAATAAATCTCTGAGATGTCGCTGTTTGGACAGGAAGCACCGGGCACACACTCCCACTTCTGGGTGTATCAAAGCGTGGACGCAACCTGGTGACTCACAGGATGCTGCGACGAAGCTGGCGTCTCCCAACTTGTGACAACGTTCAGTTCTAGAGATGGGGTGTCTGAGGTTCCAGACCCCTGCTCCGGCACCAGAAGCACACGCGACCGCAGCTGATAGGGTTTTTTCGGAACCTGCCAATGGGCCAGGCGAAAGCCTGACTCGAGCGGCGGCAAGATAAGCCGGTGACTCTCTCCACCCTGTTCAAAGACAAGTTCTTCATCCAGTGTTTCAATTCGATAGCGCTGGGCTGCAGCCAAAACTCCAAAGGGCATCGCTGCGACATAGTCCACTCCCATCCAATGACCAATGTCATCGACAACATGCCGCCCCTCGAAACCGGGAAAGTGCAGCAAGCTTTCATCGGGCAACGAAGCCTGAGCAGGGTCAGTTGAACGTTCCTGCACCACGCAGGAAACAAAGCCGTGATCACTCGATGTCAAAGGTCGTGTGACCTGTAGCAAAGTGTTGTTTCCAAAAGGCTTGCCCACCAAGTCGGCTTCGGAGCTCAGAGAGGAAGGCCTCAGTTTTGTAGAAACAACTGGATCTGCCTCAGAACCTGGCACAAAAGACACAAAGTTTCCATAAGAATTGATCGTGGTTTGTTTCTCGAAGAGATCCGGAAGGTCGAGGTAACTCTGAACCACTCCCATTTCTCCAAGAAAGTCTGGGTTGGTGTTTAAGCTCTCAGTGGACTCATAAGCACAGACACCATCTGAATCACACTTCAATGAGGTTTTGCTTGAAGACGTTCGTGAGGAACTCAGCACACTCGCAATCTCCGAGGCCGTTTCTGCGTCAGGGGTCCCAGTTCGAGTGGGCTCTGGTGCAGACTGAGACACCACACCCGACGCAGCCACCTGTTCGGGCTCTCCGGAACAAGATCCCAAGAACCAAACAGCCGAAAGAGTCAATTTCGCAGTGATCCGCCAAATCGCCATTATTTACCGCCTTTCCGTATCTTCTTATCGGCAAGCTGTGACCAAGCCTTGAACCCACTCCGGAAACACAAAGGATTTCGCCTCCAACGCTGATTTTCAGGAATGAATGTGGAAACCGCGCTGAAAATGACTCTCGATCCAGCTATAAATTCAGACCAAAGCACGACTGAAGAGGAGGGTGAAACCGTGAAAGGAAACACTGCAAATCAAGATTATGAAAAAGGAAAAGCAAAAGCGAAGGCGTTGACTCAGAGTCTTGCCAACCAGGGTGCAGCCAGCAATGGAGTAACAAACGCACCTCACAGCACTCAAGACAATATGGAAAGACTTCGGGAAATGTTGTTCGGCTCTCGAATGAACGAACTCGACACGAAATTTGAGAAGCTAGCAGGGGACACAAACCGACAAATCGAGAGCCTTTCACGAGAGCTCACACTCAAGATCGACAGCGTGGAGAGCCTCTTCAAACGAGAACTGGAAAGCATT
>JANQPW010000849.1 GCA_028285285.1 Silvanigrellales bacterium | reverse complement strand
AGGGTCGATTTCGCCAGCCGATGTCAAGATTGGGCTGCTGTCCGCAGAGGAGATCTTTGCTGTGCTGGATATTCTCGACCAGACCATTTTGCAGGAGAACAGTCGCAACCTTGGTGTTTATCTGCCCACGCAGCGGTGGTATCTCACCGGAAGTGTCATTAACGGCCGAGCTAAGCCTTCTTCTTCTCTTGATTTCATTCCCAGCGGTCATCACAAGCAGTTTAGAATGTCAGATTTGGTTTCAGAAAAACTCTCGAAAGCTGTTTCGGGGAAAGTTGGCCTTGTCATCCCTGTTGGAAAGCTTGCCATCTATATGGCTGAGCAACGCACTGCGAGCATCAGCCCGATTCACGTGGACTTTAGAAACAACCAATGGTTTTTTCGCGTGAACCGCCCTTGGTGGGAGATCTCTGACTTTAGAAATCCCATTCCCTTTAAGGAGTTCTCTTTGGGTGAGAGTGACACCCTAGGTGCGGAGCGCATCAGAAAGAAAGACATCGAGCGAGTGGCAGAGCAACTGCGTTCAAAGGAAATCGACTTCGCCGATCTGCGCAGCAAAAATCAGTTTCTCGACAATGACATGACCATTTTGCTTTCCGCGCTGGCTCAGGTTGATATGCCTGCTTTTATGAAAAATGCGGCAGAAGTGCTTCAGGGCGACAGGAAGGTCCGGACCAATTCCATGACCCTGCACCGTGTTCTTTACGGAGACCTTTCTGAAGAGCAGCAGTTGGCTGTTCTTGATTCAAGCCCTTCACCCCAGCTGTTGTTTTATTTTGTTTCTGGGCTCACTCCCGATGCCTTCCCCTCAAGGCGCCTGTCGCCACGTGTTGCCAAGAAGCTCCTGCAGCAGTTGCAAGCGATTGAGCCCCAACGACGTCTCGACTTTTGCCGCGAGCTGATCCCAGCACTGCACGTGCCGGCAGGTTCCGAGACTCCTCGTGTGACCATTGCCGTTCGAGGTGTTTTTGCGGGGCTCAGGGAAAGTCTACAAAGGGTTGCTGAACACCATAACTGCGGAGATTTGGCAGGAAGTCTTTCCGGATTATGATAAAATTTTAGGAATATCAGACACTTGATCTTGGGCAGCACGCCTTCAGTTCTCTCACACTTTTGGGTCAAAAAACTCCACTTAACTCATTGAATTTTCAGCCGATAACCCTCTGAACAGGAGGGTATCATGAGTTCTCTTTCACCTTTTCGCAAAACTTCTCAAAAAGATGGGCAGCGGTTGCAACCCTTGTCGGGAATGGTTTTTGGATTGACAGTGGTTTTCTTCGTCGCGGCATGCGATGGCGTGTCTTTGACCTCTCCAGAGGCAGAGACTGCTGCTGCTCCGGCGCCCGCTCCAGCTTCAGCAGAAGACCCAAAATCTCCAGCTACTGAAAAGAACAAGGAACCCAAGGAAAAAGCTCCCGCTGCGGCAGAAGTATCCGCCGAAGCAGAGAGTGTTCTCCGGCTCTTCGCGGAAGCCAGTGTTGGGCTCGATTCCGAGCTCATGAAAAAGATCCCCGACTTCATTCGCGCCGCAGACAAAGCGGCATCTTCCTCCTCGGAAGGTCCGGCTAGGGTTGTCTTCATTGCTCGAGAAGTGGTGAAGAAAATTGGCGAACAAACTGGCCAGCTCGACATGGCGGGTGGAGTTGCGTTTGTTGTTGAGGCTGCTTCTGCGGCACTTTCTGAAAAAATGGTGCAAACACCAGAAGCCGTTTCGGGAGAGGTTGAAAAGGTGCTTGCGGAGGTAGCTCTTTTCCAAGAGTCAAAGAATCTTCAGAGCGACGATCTCAGTTCCTTTTCAGAACAACTCACCGTGGCTGTCTTGCCACACGTTGAGGCCTCTGAGGCCATGAACCTTGTTGCGGGAGCTTTGCTCAAAGGAACGGCTCCTCGAGCGGAAGACACCTCTGCTTTTGAGGCTGCCCTGGCTGAAGTGGTTGAAGGGCTGGGAGAAGCTGTCCTAGGAGAGACTGGTGAACCACCGGAAGACGCGCTTTGGAACAGTGTTCAATCGAAGACGAACACGCTTTTGGAACAACTGGCCCAGGAAAACCCCGAGAAGGTGTCGGCTGGCCTCAAGTCAGATGATGTCATCGCCTCCATAAAGGCAGACTTGGCATCGGCGGTGGTTGAGTCAGAGAATGGCAGCAACTCTGTCGACGAAAGTGACAGCTCGACGAGCAACGACGACAGCTCGGCGAGCAACGATGACAACTCTTCGGGAGGCGAGCCTCCAACTCCCACTTACTCAATTGGTGGTTCGGTGACAGGCTTGTCTGGATCTCTTGTGCTCCAGAACAATGCCGGGAACGATCTGAATCTCTCGACTGATGGGAGCTTTGAGTTCTCGGAAGAACTCGATGCAGGTAGCAGTTATGCAGTTACGATTGTGTCCTCTCCTTCAGGTCAGACCTGCACGCTCAGCGGTGCATCTGGTACTAGCCTTGCAGCTGATGTGGCAAATGTCAGTGTTTCTTGTGTGAACAAAACCTACTCCATTTCAGGTAGCCTTTCTGGACTCAGCGGCACTGTCGTGTTGCAGAATAATGCTGGCGACGACCTGAATCTCAACTCCAATGGAGCCTTTTCGTTCCCAGTTGAGGTGTTGCACGACGCACCGTATGCGGTAACGGTTCTGACCCAGCCGAGTGGCATGAACTGTGTCGTTTCAAGCGGTAGTGGTGCGGCCACCACTGCCGATGTGACAGATGTTTCTGTATCTTGTTCAGCGTTGAGCTACCCGTTAACGGCCACTGTGTCGGGGAGCTCTGGCGCCGTTGTGCTCCAGAACAATGGCGGTGATGATCTCAGCTTTCCCACAGCCGGAACTCGATCCTTCAGCGCTCAAATGAGTCATGGCAGTGCTTACACAATTTCAGTTTCGTCTCCGCCGGCAGGCCAGGTGTGCACGATTTCAAACGGGACTTCAGCGGGCATCACCGCTGCGGTGACAAATATCGCCGTGTCTTGTACCAATGTGACAATTGGTGCGTTTTACACGACCCATGGGGCCAATTGGAATGACTATGTGGGTGTGGCCAAAGGAACCTTAGACAAGTCTGCCGAAGCGGCTTGTGATCCAGACTCCCAAACCCAACTCAACTCAAAGTGCACCAATGGGGGGCTCCACCGAGCAGTGGCCGTTCCCACACAAAGCGATTGCACTGGTTTGACCGCTACAGATTCCCTTGGTGTCTTTAGCTGGACATGTGTGAACACAGCCGGATCAGTGGAAATGGTGTCTACGGACTTTGTCGACACCACCAAAGGGCTCAGAGATCTCGTTGACTGGGCTGTTAGCCCTATTGCATGGAAGCCAATGAGCGTCACTGTAAATCTCAACGCGTCGAACCTTTTCACAACGCCCGCTGGGAACCTGTACGCAAACTCTGTGATCACGATCAACACATCGGGAGACCTCACAACAGAGGGTGCTGTGTATGTGGTCACAGACAACGCCACAGGCCTCTCTTTCAAAACCGAGGCCAATAAGGTGTCGCTCCTCACCGAACCTGGGGAGACAATGCAGACCGATGGCTCCAATGATTTTATCTGGCATGGCACAACCGGGTTTGACTTCCTCTGGTACGAGTTCAGTGTCGATATTCAGAACACGGACTACAGTGGAATTTGGACGCGTGGTTCCGACAACCTCGTGATCCGGAATAGTTATATCACAAACTATGTGACCGACGGCTACTACATGAATGACTCCCATTCTTTCCTAGCTGTGAACTCCGTGAGCGATGGAGGCACGGATAATCTTGCCACAGGCATGTATGTTACCGACTCCCTTGGAGAGCTTCAGAGTTGCAGTTTTTTCAATTCCAACGACGATGGGCTTCATGTTGATGCAGGCTCAACTCTCTTTTCCAATGGTCTTTATGCGCGCGGAAACTACAATGGAGTCGATCATCGTGGTGTTGGCACTTTCCACAACACACGGCTTGAATCGAGCACAGTGGCTGGAATATGGGCACAGGGCGTCGCCAACCAAACGAAGATGTACAACACCATTGCGGTGAACAACTCCACTGGCATAGAAGTAGACTCAGTTGGCATGGTGATGAATGGCGTTCGGGCCTACGGAAATGACCTGGGAATCTATGTTGTTTCAGGAGCCGACGATGTTGTCATCACACAGTTTGCCGCCGTGGGGAACAACAACCGTGGCGTGGAGGGCGCTGCAAACAATCTCATCTTGATGGCGGGAATTGTGCAAAGCACCGACGAAGGGGTTTACGACGCAGGCACGAACACTACCATGTATGCGGTTGCTTCGTTTGACAATTCGAGTTTCAACTTTGGTGCCAACAATGGCAATGGCACTTTGTACGGAGATGTCATCAGCATTGGCTCTCCGACCGCTTTCACGTGGTGGAGCTCGACCGGGTTTTCTTTTTCAGGAAATTTGAACATCGCAGCGTCAAGCACCCTGTGCCACCCGCAGGGCACAGAAGCGAATCACACCGCGATCAACTGGAGCGGTTACGATTGCGCTCCGGCCAACGCGGGAGATTGGACAACCTCCAGCGACACGAGTATTTCGGGTGCCTTCACAGGGGTCGTCACTGATGACTCGTCCAACTCAAGCGACTTTTCTTCCGGCAACGTGGCGGCAAACACAATTTCGGATTGGAGTCGTTTTGACAACAATTATCGGATGATTATTGTGGACCGTAGCGAAACATCGCCCGATCAGTCGAGCACCTTTGGTGCATGTAATGGAACCGAGCTCTGCTCGGTTTATGACTTCACCCTTGCCGGTGCTTCTCCTTTCTATGGTCAGCTCGATTCCCCTTTGTTGCATGAAGATGACAGTTACGCTGTCACCCGTTCGGGCAAAAGCTTCATCTTGGGGGCCCTGGAAAGCATGGACCCCAGTGACACTGGAAACAAAAATGGACTTTGCGAACAGAATGAGACCTGCATTATGGCTCCAAACATAGGAATGTACCAATGGGATGACACGCTTCCCTTGGTTACGCTTGGCACCTTCAACTACAGCACCAATTGGACTGGTATCACTATCAAGAAACACGAGTCTGGCGGAGGAGGTTGAGGCATTCACCTGAGGCGGGCGTTTGCTCAGCGGCGATGGTAGCCTTTTTCGCCAATGACTGAGGCCAGATCACTCAGCGGCGACAGTCCTCCTTGAACCCTTTCAAGCACTTCAGCAAAGTTGTGTCGGGGCTCCCAACCGAGCTTTTCTCGGGCCCTTTGGTTGACATAGACCCGCCCCAAACTCTGAAACATTTTCCAACCTAGTGATGAAAACACCACGTCGTAATCAGGAAAGGAGTCTTTTAGGACTGCTGGCGCGTCTGTGGGAAGGGATTCAAGGTCTCCCTCAGCAAAAGGGGTCGTTGCAGAAACAATGAACTTGTCGAAGCGCAGCTCTTTTGCTGCCTCAATAGCCAACTCGTGGGCACTCACAACGTCGGTGATATCAACTCGGCGGTTGAGAAACTCAATGGCTTTGATGTTGTCTTGAGAATAGCCAGGCAGGGTGTGTTTCATATCGTCTTCTTCTGGAAAAAAGCGTGATGTCTTGAGAACCACGCAGGGAAGATTGTGTTCCTGGCTTGCGAGTTGGCACAGGTCTTCGGCTGCAATTTTTGTGATCCCGTAGATGTTTTTGGGAATGGGAATGAGATCTTCGGTAACCCAAACCGCGCTCTTGGTACTGTTGGGTGAGAGAGCGTGGCCAAAGGTACTGGTGGTGCTGGTGAACACAAACGAGCCCACATGGTGCTTAATGGCCATTTCAAGTAAAGCCTGGGTTCCCTGCAGATTCACGTCAATAAACTGCTGTTTCGTGTGAGTTGCGACGTGCGGCTTGTGCAAGGTGGCCGCGTGGAGAACAGTGTCGGCTGATTGGAGCGTTGCGTCGAGGAGATCGCGATCGAGTATGGAGCCCACCACATTTGTGTGAGCAGAAGGGAGGAGATCAAGCCCAATGACCTCGTCTCCTCTTGCTTTGAATCGGCGCACAAGGGCTTCGCCAAGGTGTCCGGAACTTCCGGTGACAACAATTTTCATTTTTGAAATATCCTTATCAGTCGTTGGAGTGTCAGACGCAGCACAAGAGGAACCACAGCCATGGCTGAAAGAGAGAAGAGGATGCTCGTGCTGAAGATGTCCTGGGTTGTTTGAATTTGGGAAATTTGGGTTCCAGCGTTGGTGAACACAAAGTGGATGGGGACCATTCCCATAAGAGTTGCGAAGTAAAAGTGACTTGAACGCACTTTGGTGACAGCGGCCGCCATGTTGATGAGGTAGTAGGGCACCATGGGCACAAGGCGGAGCGACAGAAGATAAAGGAATCCATTTCGGTGAAGGCTTTGATTGATTGAGTGCAGCTTTTCTCCAAATGTGTGAACGACCTGTGTGCGAAAAAACTGCCGGATCACAAGAAAAGCTATTGTTGAACCGAGAGAGCTTGAGAAGGAGATGAGGAGAACTCCGATGACATTTCCAAAGAGAGCGCCGCCAAGCATGCTGAGAAGAAACAACCCTGGCACGCACAAAAGTGCCAGTGCAACATAAACAACGAAATACCCCACAGCCGTTTGGATGGGGTGAGATGCATAAGTTTCACGAAATTGATCTAATTCCTCTCTGATTGTCACAATTGCATTCTCAAAATCAATCAAAAATCCGGCGAAAAGAGAAGAAATCACAAGTATTACGGCAATAATAAGAAAGAGGCGTGTGGTGGTCTTTCCTCGCTGCGGAGCATTCAGTGACGCTTCAGTTTTTCGAAGCTGATTCAAATGAGACACGTTGTGTTCTTCCCATGATTCTCTGATGGGTTCATGATCAGTGTAGTGGATGGTTCTCCAAACAAAAGCAAATCGATTCACGTTTTCGTGAACAAGATTGATTCAGAGAGGAGAGATCGTGAGGATTGCGCTGTGTACCGAGGTTTTTCTTCCGAAGATTGACGGCATTACAAATCGACTCTCGTACACCATCAAACATCTTTTAGATGAAGGCCATGAAGTTCTGGTCTTCGCGCCATCAACAGCAACGACAGAGTACCTCGGTGCTCGGATCGTTCGACTTCCCGGTGTTCCATTTCGACCCTACTCAGGGGTGAACATTTCTTTTCCCTCCACCACAATGTATCGAGAAATGAAAAAGTTTCGCCCAGACGTGATGCATGCTGTGGGCCCCGCCTGCTTGGGGGCCTGGGGCATTGCCTGCGCCAAATGGCTCGACATACCCATTGTCGCATCGTATCACACCGATTTTCCCCGCTACATTGAGCGATACGGTTTGAGAGGGCGTCATCAGGTTTGGCGTTATCTGCGCTTGCTCCACAACAGTGCCGCCATTAATCTTTGCCCATCGAAATACACGCAGACTCAGTTGAGGGCAAATGGAATTGAGAGTGTTGGTCTTTGGCGAGGTGGTGTGGACACGCGCCGTTTTCGCTCTGTTTGGAAGGATCCAAGAGGCCAATCCTCTGAAGCCTCTCGCCTTCTTTTTGTGGGTCGGCTTGGTTTTGAAAAACACGTGGAGCGATTGCTTCCTTTGGTCACACGATTGAAGAACACTCACCTCACGATTGTTGGAGATGGCCCAGCCCGTCCCTCACTTGAACGGGTGTTTCCAGGAGAGCGGACACACTTTCGTGGCTTCCTCAAAGGGGAAGAGCTCTCCCGGGCCTATGCATCTGCTGATGTTTTCGTGAACCCTTCCTGCACAGAGACCCTCGGCTTTGTCACCATTGAGGCGCTGGCCTCTGGGGTGCCTGTTGTGGGAGCTAAGGCCGGCGGTACTTTGGACCTCATTGAGCACGGGTGCAACGGCTTGCTCTTTGAGCCCAACAGCGAGGTGGAGCTCTGTGATGCAGTGAATGCTCTCATTGCCAACCCCCAG
>JANQPW010000723.1 GCA_028285285.1 Silvanigrellales bacterium | reverse complement strand
TCCCCACTCAGACTAGAGAATGCCGGCTCCGGGGTGAGTCAAAATCACGGCTGCTTGCAATTTGTATTTCTTTTTGTCGTTCTGCGGCCAGCCAACGCGGTCAATCCACTGAGACATAGCTCGCAGACACCCAGCCACTGGCTGTGCTGCCCACATCATCAGTGCCCGTCACACAGTACCAATCGCCATCGTCGTTTTGCTCCCAAATGGTCAATTCAGCGCCCGAGTCAAAGTACTGAGTGAACGATCCCGTTTTGGGAGAAGAACGCACCCGGAGGCCGGAAGTTGTTGTGCGGCCCTTCTTCTGGGTTTTTCCCGCAGCGGTGCAGATTCCAGAGTCGGAAGACGAACTCGACTCCGAATCAGTTCCCTCCGCATCGGGGTCATCTTTACCTTCCGCGAGAGAATCAATGAGCCGTTGATCATCGGCACAATCTGATTTTTCCTCTTCCTCAGAATCTTTGTCTTTGGTGTCGGGATCCTCTTCGTCTTCTTTGTCTTTGTTGCCCTCTTCATCATCTTTCTTGGGTTCACAATCGTCAGATGCCGGCTCAAAAATATCCTGCTCGTCTGGGTTGGGCTGAGAGGCCGGCACCGTCGGCCGCGGTTGTTTGCAGCTCACAAACAACCAAACTAAGAGGAAAATCCCCATTTGGTGGAAGGTCATCATCCAGTCCTCAAGCGAAAACGACACCTTGTTATCGGAACACCCCGTGCAAAAGTTGAGGTTCATTCTTCCAAGCCCTTTTTCCCCGACACTTCAGCCCCTTAGATCACCAGAATGCCTCCAATGCCAACACTCGAGATTTCTCATTTGAGTGTTTCTCGCTTTTTTGACTTTATTTTTTAGCCTTAGTTGCCGATAGGCCAAAGACCTTCAGGAGATCACCATGCCAAAAAGAAACCCCTTCGGTTTCAAACAATTGAGAGCGCCATTGGCGTTTCTTTTCGCCTCGGGTTGTGCCATTGCACTACAGGCCTGCAAACCGGCACAGCTGTCTTCACCCTCACAGGCCGTGCTCGCTTCCACAGAAGAAGAAGTCAGCCCAGGGCCAAAAGATCCCGATCAGGAAAAAAGCGACGCCTCTTCCAACAAAGAAAACGGCGTGATCCGCAAGGCCGATTCTGGAAAGTCTCTCGGGCTGCCCTCCTTGCACTTTGGTTTTCCCCAACCACAAAAAACAACACGCCACCTGACTCTCTGGGCCACCTACTACTACACACCAGAAATCAAAGCTTCGAAAAGTGGTGAAGTTCCCATTCGCGGTAAAGATGAGCGGAGCCTCTTTGGAGATGAAAAAGTCTCGCGCAAAGACTGGTGTGATCTGGCGCTGCAGGGAAGTGGCAGCGTC
>JANQPW010000714.1 GCA_028285285.1 Silvanigrellales bacterium | reverse complement strand
TTTTCGGAGGTGTGCGAAAAGTGGTCAGAACTGTTCGCTTTCTAGAGGGTGCTCAGGTGGGTGAGAGACTCCTCAGCACCAATTGAGAGGGCCAGTTTTCTAGCGGTACCAAATGCTGAGCTCAAACTGAATCGGCTCCGTGCACCCAACTGGATAAATCACCCCAACAGAATAGCGACCTCGATCAAAACTATCCAGCAAGTGAGTTGCATAGTGAGCACCATTTGTATAGTAATATTCGCCCTTTGAAGAAACATTTTTGTAGATTCTTAGCGAAGGCACACAGCCAAACTCCTCAGAAAAGGGCGCTCGAGCCCACAAAGTTCCCCCTCCGTTGCCAATCTCAAATGTGAAGAAAGTCGTTTGCGAGATTTCGACCGTTTCAACAAAGGGAAGGTAAACGGGACACCGTGGGCCAGACTGGCCTTCATAGCAATCTACGGCCAATGACTGAAACGGATAAAGGGCAAGCAAGACAAACAGCGTTTTCCACATCATTTTCTTCTCTCCATCAAATCTCCTCGAGCTTGAGTCGAGGCCCAAGGTTAGGCTCAACCAAATAGCAGAGGCGAGAGTTTTTCGGCAAACGGAATTGCCATTTTTTTCACTGTTCTGGGCTAACAAGGAAGGGTCAGTTTTTAAACACTCGGGACTTCTCCAAAAGCCTGTTCAGTCTTGGGCAACCATTGAGCGATCTTCCGGGGGATTGGTTGGTCTCCCCCAGCTCGAGCCTACCCCCAACGGACTGGACATCCCCGCGCAGCCTCGGATGCGTGTCTTTGCTGAACCTATAGATACGCCAAAGACTTCCACCCCAAAAACCTGACAAGGAAACGCGCTCGTAGATGGCAAAGTAAGACGGTTGCCACAATTCTTTCTCTGTGGCCCCTAATGCGCCATAAGCCCTCTTTTCAATGGCACCTAATACGCCGCTAATCCTCTCTATCTGCTCATCGTACCCCTTCTGACCACCAAGGTCTGAGGCCATCAGCTGCCTGGTGATCACCAGGTTGGCCGCAGCGATTTCACCATCGCTCACAGTGTTCCGCGACAGGTCGGTGAGCTGATAGGCACACAACGCAAACCTATCTCCAACATTCATTCGCGTCATCGATTCCGGGTCGAGCTCATTTACCGCCAGCACAAGGTGATCATCGGCAAGCAGCTCGGCCGCTGTGATGGTGGCAGAGTCGCTGGAAACCCTCGCCGCTTGCCCTGAGGGCTCCGACTTTTGCACAGCTCGGATCTGTCGGTTGACACAAGCAATCGCGGCAAAGACGACCACCAAAAGTGCAAGAGCTTTCTGACCCATGAGACATCTCCCGAGTTTGGAGACGCTATCGGACATAAAACCCTGACCTTGAGCAGCAAGAGAAAAAAATCCAACTATATCAATATTTTAAAGTTTAGGTTGTGAAATTCAATTTGCAAAAGGAGATCGTGCCTGCGGTACCCCGCCCCATGCAGGAGATGCGAAAGTCCCCTAGCCGCAGACTATCGCACCCACTTCCTTGATCTTACCCTCAATGAACTGTTGGTCTTCAGCAGACAGTGACGTTTTTCCCATTTTGAGAGACTCTTGGTAACTTTCGTGAGCAAGAAGTTTTTTTGTCACACTGTCTGTGTTTCGGCTTTTGGCAAGGTGAGCGGCCCAATGGTGAAACACATCTCCAACACCAAAGTGTGCCCACACCACCTTGTTTTCCGACGAACCAGCAATCTTTTCATATTCCATCCAACACTCAAGGCTCTGTCGGATTGCCTTTTCTGCTTCACTGAACTTTTCCATGCTGTACTGATTTCCAGCCAAATTGTTGAAGCTCACACCCTGCGACTGAAACCGGCTCCGATCATCGGCAATTTCTTTGGCATGATCAATGCTCCGCAACAACCAAGCTTCATCAAGCAGGCCATCTCCCATGAAGTACGCATCAACATCTAGACTGATGGCCGCATCATGCAGTTCCAGATGGGACCCACTCTTCAAATAGAGGTGATACTCAATGTTGTGAAAGGCATAGGCCATTTCATACCTTTTTTCCTTGCGATGGAACCAGCCGATTTTTTTGAGGCATCTTCCAACAACCCTATTCAGATTGTCATCTGCGAGCTGGGGCTTGCGCTTCAACTGCCCGTACGGTGCCGAGAAAAAACTCAGACCCTTGGCAAAGTCTTTCTTTGCAAAGAGAGAGACACCGTTGAAATAGTTCATCCATGCCTCGTGCACAAAATCTTGTGGTTCTAGCGTTTCAAGAATCGAGTGCGCCTCATCATGTTTCTGATTTTCGATCAAACCGGCAACTTCCCTCAGCATGGTGTCTTCCGGTTGAACCAGCCCTACAGGTCTTGTCTGGTGATACATTTCGACCCTCCTCCTCTGTTCATCAGGCCTCAACAAGACTATTCTCAAGAGCAAGCTTCTGAAAGTCTATCAAGTGGAAACACTGCAGCATGACCAGCGGGCGTCGTGGGAGTCTTTGTTTTAGCGACTTGAGCTGGAGGGAAAATGGGATTGCTCGTGAGAATTGTGTTTGTCGCCGGAGTCGCAACCATTGTTGCACTGATCGCAACCGATCTGTTCGGCCAAAAGCTCGGAACGACAGATTACTGGAGCGTCCATGGCTTTTGGCTTCTGCTCTTTCTTGCCCTGTTTCCCAGGCTCACGCTCCTCTTTTCGTCAATCCCCTTTGGCGGCGTTCTGTGGTGGCTCGGCTGGATATTTGCGCCCCGACTTCTTGTGGCCATGCTGGCCACCTTAGCCTACTGGAACACAAATCCCATTCTTGTGGGGGCAGCTTGGCTTTGCGCTATTGGTGGGGAATCGGGAGAGAAAATCATTTTTGAACGCAGGTTGATCCGCTCACGAACGTGAGGCCTCACTCAGACCGACGACCGCAGCAACCATGAAAAAACCGATTGTCGATAAACAGCACACCAGTGTGACTGTATGTGAAGTCGCTCATGCCATCAGAACATGACTCACCCAAAATCGACAAGGTCGCCGTTCGCTGGCCCTCTGAAAGAATCACGCCCTGAGCAAAGGCGATCTGCCGACCCAACATGGCACCACTTTGAACGATTCGCAGGTTGCGTTCGTTTCCACCTGGAGTGGCAAAAACAAGGTTTCTTTGGGAATCATCGAGGCCAAGACTCCAAAAGGGCTCAGTTCCCACGCAGCTGAAGCGAAGAACCTGGTCTTCATCAAAACCCGGATTGCGAGGAGTTGTCCGAGACAAATCTTCGCTTCCAGCCAAGTCTTGCGAATGGCTTGAAAAGCCACAACTCGAGACAAAAGACAAAGAAAAAGCAAAAGAAAAGAACAACTGTGTTACGTTTTTGAATGCCATTAAAAAACCCCTTTCTCAGTTTCACAAGCAATTCACTCTTTATTCGAACTCAGCATGTCTCACAACAGTTTGAATCTTACGAGATCATTTTCTGCTTGCCTGAGGCTGTTGCTTTGGGCAGACTCCCCCCTTCTCACAGCAAGTTCCCCAAGGGAGACGCCCACAAATGACACTTTTCCCAATGTTGTTCACACTCACAATCCTGTCCACAGTTCTCACGGCCTTGTTGGGGCTTGGAGAAACCGCGCAAGGCCAAGAGCACCCGGGTCTGCAGCTCCTCAAAAACCGTCAGTACAACCCGCCAACACTTCCGCTGGAGGTGTTCAAGTCTGTGTGGATGGCCTGGGAACCAGAGCTCAGAGAGCAGGCCTCCCGTCTTTCGCCAGAAGACCGATGGGAAATGATCAAAAAACGCTACGGATTTGCGACCGCACCCTATGAAAATGGCGGCTTTCCGCTTGGATTCACGGGAAACGACGAAGCCGTCGGTGCCTTCAACTGCCTTCTTTGTCATGGCGGCCAGGTGGGCTCAAGCCCTGGCATCATTGGGTTGGGAAGCAATCGCCTGAACATGGTGAGCCTGCAAGAAGATCTCACCATTTTAGAAGCCTTGCAAAGAGGCGAAACCCTAGAAAGGCCTGTCACCCTCGATAGCCCCTTTCAACACACCAGCGGCACCACCTTTGCTTTTGACTTCTCAGCCCAATTCCTGAGCTTCCGCACACCCAATCTCGACCTAATGGAGAACCCGGTCGACATGGGCGGGTTCTTTGCAGGCGAACTCGATCCTCCCGCCCTCTGGAACCTCAGCCAGAAAACACACTTCTACGTTGATGGCTTTGCACAGGCGACCCCGCGAGCCTTGATGCAATTCACACTCACTCCCCCCTTTAGCGGTGAACTGATCCGCTCCTGGGAAGACGATTTTGTTGCAATCTTCGACTACCTGCAAACTCTGGAACCGCCTGCCTATCCGAGAGCAATTGATGAGAGTGTTGCGAGCGAGGGTCGAACCCTGTTCAATGAGAATTGCGCCTCTTGCCATGGAACCTACAACAACGGAGAGGTTCAAAACGCCATGACGGAGCCACTCTTGGTGGGAACAGACACCCTCCGCACCAATGGCATGACCACTGAGTTCAAAACCTACTACAATGAAGGTTGGCTGGGTTACTTTGGCGAAACGGAGGGAAGGAGCGATAGCGGCAACGGTTACCTACCACCTGTGCTTCGCGGTGTGTGGGCAACCGCTCCCTACTTTCACAATGGTTCAGTGCCCACACTTTCACACCTTCTGCTGCTGGAACCTCGACCAACCCAGTGGATGATCACCGAAGCCGATGAGTATGATCTTGAAAATGTCGGCGTTCGAATAGAGACGGACAACGAAGTGCTGGCACAACTGCCCTACTATTTTCAAAAAAGGCGTGTTCAAGACTCTTCTCAACCAGGCGCTTCCAACGCAGGACATGAGTTTGTTGATCAAATCTCTGTGGAGAATCGGAGGAAAATTCTGGAATACCTCAAGACCCTTTAGAAGAGGTCGGTTTAGCGCCCGGCTGAATCAGCCTTTTTATTCCCAATCAAACTTTTCAAAACAGCCAAAGATCAGCCTCTGACCATCGAAGGGCATGGGGTTTTTTTCCTCGCTCACACGCTCATCGCGCATGAACTTTCTCATGCCCTCGTCGCGCACCTCTTTTGAAGGCCACTCCACCCACGAGAAGACAATGGTCTCATCGTCTTTTTTCTTCACAGCGGAAGGGAAAGAAGTGACCTTTCCTTCAGGCACATCCTCCCCCCAACAATCGGAACCACGTAGAGCTCCAAACTCCTTGCAAACTTCAAAGCAAATTCGACTGTGTTCCAAGTACTTTTCTTTGTTTTTTGTGGGAACGGCTGAAACAAAACCATCGATGTATGTCATTCATCACTCTCCTGATCGCAGGCCTCAGATTTTCCCACACTTCAGAATTGAGCTCAATTTCAATCCGAACTTGAAGATCGCATGCGCATGAGGCTGCCTGCATCTGTCACAAAGTAAAGATCCCCTTGAGTGGAGACTTGGACATCTCGAAATCGTTCTTGAAGAGACCCCAACAGGCGTTCCTCCTTCCACGAACCACCGCCCGAACGAAAAAGACGGTTCACATGTTGCAAAACCAACGCTGTTGAAAGGAAGCTCCCATTCCAAGCACTGCCAAACTGACTTCCCAACCGAACCAATGCAGAGGGAGCAATGGAAGGCACAAATGCATAAAGGGGATCTTCGAATCCGGCCCTTTTTTTGGGAGCAATATGTCCTCCACCATACTCTTCACCGTGCGTGACTTTTGGCCAACCATAGTTCTTACCCTTCAATATCCCATTGATCTCGTCACCACCCTGAGGACCATGCTCATTTGACCACAGCTTTTTGTTTCTCTGATCCCACCACAACCCCTGCGGATTGCGATGACCAAAGCTCCAAATCTCCGGCTGTGCTTTAGCTTGCCCAACAAAGGGGTTGTCTTGAGGCACGGTGCCATCTCGGTTCAACCGAAGAATTGTTCCTATGTGGTTGTTGAGATTCTGTGCCTCTTGTCGTTGGCCACGATCTCCAATTGACAGAAAAAGTTTGTTTCCTGGCGCCAGGGCAATTCGGCTGCCAAAATGACGACCACCCGCTCCGTGGGCCCGAGCCGTGAAAATTTTCTTGAAACGGAGCTGACTTTTTTTCTTGTGTGAAAGACCCGACCCGTTTGCCGCCCATAGCGCGACGGTGAACTCTCTCTTTTCTCGAACGACGCCCACAGCAAAAACCCGCTTCACCTCCCCACTGGGAGACTCGCGCTCCACAGCCAGGTCAAGCAAACCTCCTTGACCACGAATCTGCGACTCAGTGATCTCAGCAAGTAACCGCGACTTTCCAGCCACGAGATCCACAAGAAAAATCTCTCCACCTTTTTGCGACACAAGCGCAAAGGTCTTCGAAACAGGTTCAACCGACCAGGGCGAGTCGAAGGTTTTGGAAAAAACCTCAAGCGTGTTTTTGTTGAGCTGAGCCTTCTTTGAGATGTCTTGCCACGCTGGGGCACTCCAAGCCACTCCCTGACCGACAACTCCAATAGCAAATCCAACTTTCAAGGCCACCGAGATTCCCACATTTCTCATGACTCATCCTTTCTCAGCTCAACACTTCCACTACAGCAACCTGGCACAGTTTCTGCGTAAAGCAACACAAAGGGTAAATGAGTGAGCCAGCTTTGGCACTTTGAGGAACGAATGTATCGTATTTTTCTGCAATCACTTGCAATTATCATGAGTGGGCTTCTGTCTGTTTCTTGTACTCTCTCTTCTCATCAACCCGAAGAGATGCGAAACTCTGGACACTTAGCATCCCAACCGAAAGACTTCATCACAAACACTCTGATGACAACTTCTCTGATCGCCGTGGTTCTGGGGCTCAGTGGTCCACTGACTTCGGGGGCACCGGGCGATTTGCCGAGCAGCCTTCCAGATCAAGAGTTTGCATGGTCGCCCGAATTGCAACGGCAATTCGAGCAACTTCCTGAAAGGGCGATGCGGGCCATCCGCTCTATTGAATGGAGCCAAACAGACTTGGTCGCAGAGATTGATATCGACGGTCAAAAATACAGAGGGGCATTTCACGAGATCGGAGACTATCACAAGGCCGAGGCCCAAGCAAAAGAACGAGGAAAAACAAAGCCCTTTGCCACCGGAGTTCTCTATCCTTTGGTTGACCCCACAAAGAGCCGGCAGGTCGAATTGGGATCCATGCTTCCTTTTTCCCTCTCCGTCACCCCGCAGTCCAACTTGGTCATTGAACCCGGATATGGCCCCCAGAAAGTGCAGCTTCTGGACACAATCACCGTCCATAAAGACCTGATCGAAGACGCCCGTAACGGCCTGCTCAATTTTCGCAGTTTTCTGCAATCTCCAAAACCCGAAATCACAATTGAAATCCAGAAAGCATCCCTTTTTGGAGACATCTTTGGCACAGACGATGAAGATCCCTTCGACTACTCACTTGGCAGCGGTGAAGACACTTCCCCGGGCCCTTCTCCGTACTTTCTCCTTGCCCTGATTTGCGCGGGCATTGCGGGAGCCACAGCTATTGGATCATCAAACTGATGAACGAAAGGCAGCCGTCACAAGGAATCGGTTGTTGAGGGAACCTCCCGAAACTGTCGCAAGCGCTGCTTTTTGGAGCGCCCCGGCTTGGGCCTAATCTTCAAAGGTTCCTCCACGTCCACATAGCTTCCATCTGAAGAAAAGACCCGAATCTCGTAGATTCCCGGCTTCAAGTTCTTAAACACATATTCGCCTTGCCGAACTCGGCTGCGGGCAAAGGCGTTGGGGCAGTCGAAAGTTTCGTCTCTCTCGATCTCATCTCGATTGGCAAAGATCGGCCTTGGTCGAATTTCGCCAGACCCATCGGAAACAGGTGGCGGCTTTGAATCTCCTTTGGGAAAAGAGCGCGGCGCCCTGGGATCTGCCTCGAGTGAATGGGCGTAGGCACAGGCAACCACAGCTCCTTCCAAAGAGGTTTGACCTGAAGTTTTCACACGAAACCCAGGGGAATGAGCAGAACCTCGGGGTTTGAATCGAAACCTATCAGAATTGTTCGGATCAGCTGTGAGAGAGCTCTCAAGGTCCAATGTGACCACGACCTCTTGACTTTCAGAGCTCGTAAAATCCAAAGACACCGGGATATAGAACCCTTCCGAAAAGCCGGAGTCGACCTCAACGAGTTCGCGGCGTCCATCGGGCCTGGTGAACACGACGGGTTGGGTTGATGTGAATCGCACCTGAAGCACATCGTACGTTCCTGCGGGAACATTCTTCGCAGAAAATTGGGGAACGAATTCTTCCCCCTCTGCGGTTATAGAAACAAAATTATCAAGCCCCACCACCACAGCTTTCACGTTCTTTCCTTGGTTTTCTCCGAAAAGAATGATCTCTTGTATGCCGAGCTGAAAGTCTTGAAACGTGGGAAGCGCATTGGAAGAGTCGGTTAGAGAAAACGACGAAACGAGATCAAGACCAGCTGTTGAGTTGTCGGATGTCAACTGGATTGCGATGGAAGCCTCATCTTCATCGGCCCCTGGGTTTCCCACCTCAACTCCACAGCCTCCAGCTAGAAGTGTCATCGAACTGAAAAGGCCAAGCCCATGAAACAATCTCCACATGTGCCCCACATCAATCATTGTCCGCCTCCGCAATCTCAGCCACCGGAAAGAGTTGGAAATTCACCTGCACAATTTCGTTTGCATCTTTTGAAAGATCAGCCCGCTCAAGAAAACTCTTACGAAGCTTCACAATTTCTTTCTGAAACTCCTCCCGCAACGAAGAAGGAACAGCAACGGTGATGGCACTGATTTCCCGCCTCTTAAAATGCACGCTGCGGATCGACTGCTTCGCGAGTTCAATCATTTGTTGGTGGTAACCTTGAAGCGCAAAACCTGCGACCTGATCACCAGTAGAGATGGACTCATTGGTTGGAAAAAGCCTCTGCTTTTCTTCCGAGTATTCAATGTATCGAAGATCTTTGAGCAGGCGCAGTGCTTTTTTTATCTGAGGCAATCCAACTCGAAACTGCAGATGCTCCACGAGCCATTCAGGCTCGTCGCTCGCTCCATCAAGGCGAAGCAATTCGAGAATAACGGCATGGCTCCAGTGAGCAAAGAAGTCGAGTTGATCTTTTGAAAGCTGATTGGGAAGCGTGGTGGCTTTCAGCTTCATCAAAGCCTCAAAGGCCTTTTCAGAATCTTCCGCCTTTGTTGCTCTTTCATACTCAACCAAAAGGAGAAGGTATTTTGATTGTTTTGCAGAAAGTCGGAGAGACCTCGCTACTTTTTCCGCGGCTTTCGGTCCCAGCTTTCTCGAGCCCGACATAATGGAGTGGGCATTGGCTGATCCCAACTCTAAATCACTTGAAAAATCAACGTGCGTGTAAGAAGGGTTCTGTCGTTTGGCGCAAGCGAAGAGCTCTTTAAGAAACAGCCGAGCCTTGAGAAATCTAAAGATTTCTATCTCTTCAACACAGCCTTTGAGAAAACTCTTCGACAAACTTCTTTCCTCCTGCTTTCTTTATCGGCCAATTTTCCCAATTGTTTAGTTTTTTTGAAAACTCATGCTTCTCGAACAAAAAGATTCATTTCATACT
>JANQPW010000712.1 GCA_028285285.1 Silvanigrellales bacterium | reverse complement strand
TTTTCGGAGGTGTGCGAAAAGTGGTCAGAACTGTTCGCTTTCTGGAGGGTGCTCAGGTGGGTGAGAGACACCTCGCCACCAATTGAGAGGGCCAGTTTTAATTGGACAATTGGCCAAACCTTTTAAGGTAACTTTATAGCCACTGGCTCACGCTCCATCAGCGAATTCTCAGGGATGTTTTTCGAGGCATGGAAAGTTGGAAAGGTGTCATCTTTCATTTTTCAGAGCAGGGTCTCCCTCGCTGATTTTGAAACACGTTGCCAGAAAGTGTCTCAGAGTTGATCATTACGGAAACCGATCATGAAAGGAACTTGAGATGAAACAACAGCTTTTGAATTTAACTTTGGGTGTGGCAGCACTGGGAGTCAGTGTCGGCGCCCTGGCAACAGACACCGCAGGCGATCTAGATGCTCAAGCCCGCTTTGATTTCCTGCAGGGTGAGTTTTCAAACTTCGATGGATCTGGTGTGGTCACTGGCACGGCTAAGGCCATCGTGTTTGGCGTGCGTGAGCGCACAGTGATCCGCATGAAAGTGAGCGGACTTGAGCCTGACACCACATACCCCACCCATGTGCATCGTTTTCCTTGTGACATTGATCAAGCGGGGCCTCACTACAAAATCGATCCCACGATTCCCGACACAGTTGAAGAAAACGAGGTTTGGCCTTTTGTCACCTCAGACGCAACGGGCAACGGCACTGTAGAGCTTGATGTTCCCCACAGCCTCAGGGGTGACGCGCAGTCCATTGTGATTCATGATCCCAACAACAACAACGCAAAATATGCTTGCGCTGATTTAACCTCGCCAGTGCCTTCTCCTGGTGGTGTGGGCCGCTTTGTTGTGTTTGATGATGAGCCTTTTGGAGAGGTCATTCAGGGTCGAGCGATCCTGCTTCCAGGGGAAATGGGTGGGGTGCAGATCCGCATGTTGCTCCGTGGTCTGGATCCTCAAGGAGAATACTCATCTCATTTGCATGAGTTCCCTTGCGGTGTGGCCAAAGGTGGAGGACACTACAAAATAGACCCCACCATTGCAGACACGATCGAGGAAAATGAACTCTGGCCAGCCATCGACAATCAAAATGGCCGCAGTCGCACTCTCACAGAGTGGGACGTTGAATTGCGCCGCGATGCACAGTCCATTGTTGTGCACCGCCGTGCCGAAGACGGTAGTAATCCCAAGGTGGCTTGCGCCGATCTGCGCTGAGGCTCGGTTGTGAGGGCGCGAGCCGAAAAGGTGTCGCGCCTTGAACAGCCTCATGTGCCGCCTGGTCAGTGGGTGGTGTACCTTTTGCGCCTTTCAGATGATTCACTCTACTGCGGCTGCACCAATCGGTTTCGCGAACGCATGGAAGCCCACGAAGCCGGCACGGGCTCTCGCTTGGTCCGGGCGCGCCGGCCTTTTTTTATTGCTTATGTTGAGACGATCGCTGAAAACAATCGTTCCGCTGCACAAAAACGCGAGGCAGCAATTAAGAAGCTGGGAAAACGTGAAAAAGAAACGTTGATAGATTCCTGACAGTCAAGTTCATTCTACACAACCGATCAGGTGCAGGTCATCGATGGATTTTCGCAGGCTCTGAGCATCGTTGGGGCTCACAACAAACACAAAGCCAATGCCCATGTTCCACACTTCAAATCTCTCCGTTTCATCCATTCCGGCTTGATCGGCCAACCAGTGCATGTGCTCTGGAGTGGGAATAGCTGTGAGGTCAACTTTCTTTGAGCATGTGGAAGGAAGAACGCGATCGATATTGGAAAGGCCTCCGCCGGTAATATGGGCCATGCCTTTCACTGCACAAACCTTGCAGGCTTCCTTTGCGGCGTTGACGTAGAGGCTCGTGGGAGTTGTGAGCACATCTTTCCACAGGCGATCACTTCCCGGAGCTTTGTCATCTGCGGAGAAGACTTCATCTTGTAAAAGTTTGCGGATCAAAGAGTACCCATTGGAGTGAAATCCCGAGCTAGGCAGAGCAAAAATCAGGTCACCTGCTGCGATAGTGGAACCGTCGATCACATTCTTTGGGTTGACCTGACCCACTGCAAAACCAGCAGCATCGAAATGGCCTTCTCCGTAAAACCCAGGCATCTCTGCCGTTTCGCCACCCAGGAGAACTGCATCGCATGATGCAGCAGCCTCACGAACTCCTTCAATGAAGGCTTCGGCCTGGTCGACGTCGAGCTTTGACGTGGCAAAGTAATCCAAAAAGAAAAGAGGTGTGGCTCCTGTGACCGCCAGATCGTTCACACACATGGCCACGAGATCTTGGCCTAGATCTTTCACGCGATTGAAGCGAAGACCCAGCTCAATTTTGGTGCCAATGCCATCCGTGCACGCCACCAGACCGGTGCTTTCGTTGAGCACGTAGAGCCCCGCAAAGCCTCCAATGGATTTGTTTTTTTGACGCAGGCGTTCCACGAGTTCGTCACCGCGCTCAATGCTCACACCAGATTCGGAGTAGCGGTCTGTGGTCATGATGTTTTCCCTTCCAATAGGTCTCTGATGGCAGTGGTGAGGAGTGAGTGTTCAAAGCTTTGAAAGCGTTTGTGGAGCGCTCCGGCCTGTTCCCAGGGGAAAACGGGGTGCTCGCTGCTTTTGAGGCGAGGGCCACCGTCGAGCTCTTCCGTGACCCGGTGCACCGTGATGCCCCAGCGTGGGAATCGGCGCTGCACAGCATAGCTGTAGGCCTCGGGGCCTTTGTAGTCGTTCAGCAGGGCGGGGTGAAGGTTCAAAAGGTGGCTTTGGGGCCAGTGCGATCGAAAGAGCGTAAAAAACACAGGGCTCAACACACGCATGTAGCCGGCCAGCACCACAGCAAAGAGAGGGTTTTGCCCTGATTCAAAGTGGGCTTGAAGGCTCTGAATCACCGCTTCTTCGTGTTTGGCTCGTGACGGATATTGGTTATGAGAAACGACGGAAACAGGTACCTTCCACTTCTTGGCTCGTTGCACCACACCCGCGTTGGTGCGGTTCGTGAGCAAAAGTTCAATGCGGTGAGGCAGAGCGCGTTCGAGAAGCTGAGCCTGCTGGCAAAGAGCTTCGAAATTGCTGCCTTCGCCACTGGCAAAAACGGCAATTCCTGGGAGTTTCATGGCTTGCTTTCCCATTCTTGACCAATGTCGGTGCGAAAGTACGGTTTTTCGGCGTCAAGGCGATATTCCGCCAGTTCCCGATAAGCTCGGCGTCTTGCCGCGGGCACGGAGGTGTCGGTTGCTAGAATTCCAAAGGCGCGGCCACCTCGGGTGCGCCCATCAGGTTCAATAGCGCTGGGAATCAGCACACACTGAGGGTCTGTGCAAGAGATGTTGTTGCTGCCCAAACGACGAACCATTCGAGCGGGGGGGGAGCTGTGGGGATATTCCGGAGATGCTGCCACCACGAACACCCGATTGAGGCCGTCGTGCTCAAACGCCTCCCCACTTTTCTCTGGCCAGAAAAAATCTTTCCCTTGGGCTGTGCGCACGCATTCCAGCAAGAAGTCGTCTCCCAGGCCTGGCAGAATGACCTGGGCTTCAGGATCTCCGAGTCGACAGTTGATTTCAAGCACATAGGCCTGCTGGTTCTTGTTGACCATAAAACCCATGAAGATGGGTCCATTGAAGGGTTGCCCCCTTTTGACTTGGTGTTTCAAAAGGGCACCAAGGGCGAATTTGAACTGGCTCAGCAATTTCGGGTGCACGTCTACAGGGGCAACAGTTCCCATGCCTCCGGTGTTGGGCCCTGTTTGGTCGTTGTTCCGCCTCTTGTAATCGCGAGCAAGAGGCAACAATCGAAAGTCAGACCCGTTGCACAGTGCTGTGAGAGAGTACTCTTGACCGTCGACACATTCTTCCAACAGAAAAAGGGCCTCTTCGGAGTCAGCTGAGGCGCTTGGAGCAGTAAGATTCTTCATGGCTTTGTGCCAGGAGGGAGCTTGTCGTTCTGTTTCCCTTTGGGCTTCGGTCCACTCCCCCGCTGTGCGCACCACAAACACTCCCTTGCCTCCCGCAAGGCCATCGTATTTGAGCACACAGGGTAAAAAAGGCGGTTCTGACGCTGCCAGCACCTCTGAAAGAGTCATCACACGCGACTCTGCGGTGGGCACTCCAGCCTCACGAAGAGCCTGCTTGCAGAGAATCTTGCTCGCCTCGAGAGAGGCCACTGCTGGGCTGGGAGCAAGACAAGGAATTTTTTGCTGAGCAAAGGCCTCTGCCACTCCCTGTGCAATGGGGGCCTCAGGGCCAACCAGCACAAGGTCGATATCTTTTTCAAGAGCACGCTTTGCCAGTGTCTCAAAATTGTCTGCACTCAGGGTTTGCGCGCGAAGTTGCCGAGCACTCCAGTTTCGCTGCGCCGGGTGAATCCAGGCAGACTGAACGCTGGGCAGCAACGCAAAGCGAGACAAAAGGGAGTGGTCACGGCCGCCCGAGCCCACCACCAAGAGGTTCCGGCAGATCTGTGCGGGCTCTATGGCTGCTTCAAAGCTGGTGATTGGAACAGGCCAGACTCGTTGTTGAGGTGTGTGCGTCGCTGCTGAACCGAGAAACAGGTCACGCAACTCCTGGTAACGTTCTGCTGTTCGCTGGGCCAGTTGAGGAGCAAGTTTCCGAAGATCTTCTTCTCCATCGGCTGTGAGGGAGTTGTCGTGGACAATATCTGCACGCATGAGCTCCTCTCGGAGGAACTCTTTGGAGAGTTGCTTCACAACTCCTTCCTGGGGGAGGCTGCGCCAATAGCGCGACGAGTCTGGCGTGTGGATTTCGTCGGCGAGCACTAAGCCGCCAGACTCATCGAGGCCCAGCTCGTACTTCGTGTCAACCAAAATCAGCTCTCTTTTCTTTGCTTGTTCCTCTCCGCGCAAGAACAGAGCTAAAAGCTTCTCTTGAATCTCCTTTGAGAGTTCAGCTGCTTTTCTTCCCAAAGTGAGTCCACTCTTTTCCTTGTTTCGGAGAAATTCCTCAAGTGTGGGCTCCAGAAGGTTTTGGGGAAGGGGGAGATCGTGACCCTCTTTTGCCTTGGTTGTTGGGGTGAACACGGGCTGAGGAAAGGCCTGGTGTTCGCACATTCCCTCGGGGAGCTCGACACCATAGGCGCGGCGCACTCCTTCCGGCCCCTCGCTTCGGTACAAACGCCAGAGGCTGCCGGTGAGAAAACGTCGTAAGATCATTTCAATAGGTATGATGTTCAGATTCTGCACGAGGATTGTTTGCGCATCAAGAATTCCCAAAAAATGGTTGGGAAGGATGTCCGCTGTTTCCTGAAAGGCCTGGAGCGAGATTTCCTGGAGACAAGCGCCCTTTTCTGGAATGGTGAAGGGCATCATCATATCGAAAGCAGAAATGCGATCTGAGGTGCGGACGATGCGTGTGCTGTCTGACAGCGTGGCGGAATCGCGCACCTTACCAAAGTGAACCGACGAAATTTTTGGTGCGGAAGTCATGACTCGGATTGTCCTCCTTCGAGGAGTTGGGTTGTGGTTTCAATGTTGGAGAGGGCTTCTTCAACCGAGTTTTGCCCCCCCGCGAAAATGTGGCGGCTTAGCGGAAAAAGGCAGGGCAGTCTTTGAGAAAATTCGTTGGCAACGGCAAATGAAGCCCCTTGAGGACCCAGCCCTGGGCAAAGCAAGGGTATGTTGGATTCACGGAGGGCTTCGGAGTTCAAAACATCTGTTCTGTTGGCGCCCACGACCAAACCCAGCGGCTGAGAGGAAGGTGTGAGACCCTCAGCTTGAAGCTGTTGCGTGATGGTGCGACATGCAGACACAATGGGAGCAAAGGCTTGAAGTTCGCGCAAGGGGCCTTCGCCAAACTGAGACGTGGCACAGAGCACGAAAACACGACCTTTTCCATCCGTTGACTCCAAGCAGTGCCGAACGGCCTGCTCAATGGAAGACTCGCCTAGGAAGGGGTTGAGGGTTAAAGCGTCCACACGAAGGGTTGAAAAGGCAAAGTCGAGATAAGCTGCGAGAGTTTTGCTGATTTCTCCAAACTTCGCATCCAGCAGGAGCGGAAAGTGGCCTCGGTAAGTTTCACAAAACTCCTCGAGCCGCTGCAATCCCCAGCTGCCAAATCTCAGAAAGAAGCCGAGGTTGGGCTTCAAGGGGGGACGGAGGCCACGCTGCAAGAGTTCATTCAAGCAAAGGCAATGCTGTTCTAGGAGCTCGGAAAAAAGCTCTTTTGAAAGAGCTGCGGAGGCGGAGCTTAACCCTTGATTCTGGGGCGAGGGATCGATGCCGAGGCAAAGGCCCTGGAGCGGAAAGAGGTGCGGCGATGTGGCCGGGGTCATGCTACAGAAACCTCCAGAATGGGACGCCTCTGGATATAGTCACACTTTGGGTGTGGATCAAGTTTGAACAAGGTTCATTTTGATGCGAGTTCAGGTGGGAGTGGTTCGGAAACGCCTTTCCAAGAGTTCTGCTTGTGGCGCTACCCGGAGCTGCGTATACCGCATTTCAGCAAAAGAGAAAAAAGGAGAACTCAATGTTGGCACGTAGCCTTTCAACACTTGTCTCACTTTCAATTTTGGGCACAGGAGTGGCCAAAGCCCAAGACTATGATTTTGTTTCGGTTCCCCATTCTGAAATTGATCAGCACCTTGTGATTGGCAGCTCTGAAAATGGCACACCCGAAGAGCTGGGTGGGCTGTGGTGGATGGACGGAAATCCGCTTCCCGATGAGGTTGTGTCCTTTGCTGGGGCAAACTTTGAAGCAATCTTCAACGAATCCGGAGAGCTCGAAGGTCATGTGGGAATCGTTCCGGTTTATGATGAAGGAGTGTGGAGTTATCACGACACCGAGATCGGTCGGTTTTTGGTTGATCTGGCCCGTTTGGTTCGGTTGCACTACGTTGTGGAGTTCAACGCTTCTTTCACAGAAGCCCAGATCACTCCCAGTTTTTCTCCCACACCCAGACGCTTTGAACTTCCCCCCAGTCGTCTGCTCGATTTTCGCATGAGCCGGATCTCTGAAAATGAATATCTGCGAGACTCAGAGATGTTTGGCACACCGATGGAGTACCGTTTCAGAAGGATCGTGACGGCCGATGGTGAAAGGCTTCCTGCTTTTCAGGAGTACCTCGACGCCATCGCTGAACGGGGGCCGGAAAATGCCTTGCTTCCCGTTTGCACCGCAAACACAGCCGATCGGCTCCCAACCTCTTGCGTGAAGCAGCCATTGCGACTGAACTCGCAAAAGTGACGACCATTCATTCCGGGGTGGAGTTCTCTATCAATCCCACATTCAAAGGCAAATGGCCGACTGTGCCAGAGCAACGAAGATCCCATCTGTCAAGTTACTCAACAGTTCCATTACTCAAATGGCCAGCAATAATGACAACACGTCTTTGAGCAGGCCGAAAAAGAATTGCTTGAATGATGATCCGTCGGATCGTCTCGCTTAAGAACCAAATTGATAGTTTTCTGTAAAGCGCACTTTGAGAATTCACATGCATTCGTCAATCGGAACGGATTTTTCATTTGATGTCCTCGTCAAATTGACATCATTTTGCAAAGTTCCTGCATTCCGAATTGAAAAGTGTGTCAATTGCACCCCGAGATCTGGAATAGAGTTTCTTTGTCATCACACGACATGGAGTGACTTTCTTTGGTATTTTTTCAAACAACTCAATCCAAAAACTGCACTGGCATCCGTTTTGCGAGGTTGAAAATCAGACTCTCAAACAAAGAAAGGAATGAGATGAGATCAAAAGAAATTGGATTATTCGTGTCGATGGCCATCGTGGCCGCATGCAGCCAACAGCCAACAAACCAAGGCTCTTTAGAACAATCTCAGCGCATCTTAAACTCTCAGAGCATCTCTCTGCACAACTACAAGGTTCCAGATTTTGGCGCAAAGACCATTCACCTTTCATTTGGAACCCTAAATGCTGTCCAAATTGAAAAGGTCATCACGCCTCATGTTGGAACCAACTTCGGCTGTAACATTTACCTTGGAAAGGGTCGCGGGGCTGTTAAAGAAACAGGTTCGGGGACCTTCAACCTGCAGTACAAACACGACTCAGGTTGGGACCTGGCTATACTTTCTAAGTCAGCATTCCGCTATCCAAATGTGCCCGATCATGCTCTGATTCTTGCGAGTCAGGGAGGTGCCAATGCCAGATCAGGAAAGCTCTGCTTAAACGATGTGCTTGAAGAACTAAGTGAGTCTCCTGAGTTAAAAAAAGCGAGATTCTGTGAAGAGAATGTTGCGACTTACGATGTCCCCCAAGAGTGTGCTGATTCTGAAACCACAGCTGCACTCAAACGGAAATATATAAAAGGGCTTTCTCCGGAGCTGATTTCAGATCAACGTGTTCAACTGTTTCCAGTGGGTCTGGCAGAAAAGCACCTGTCTGCTATTGGAGTGAAGCTCGGCATCATGGATGGTCAGCACTTTGTGTTCGACAAAACGTCGCAGAAGATAGAACTTCGATGTCAGGGACATGTCACACAAACTCTAAAAGTTGTTGGATACGATGGTCTTGGAGACCTGAGGGGATATCTGATGACAAGTGATGGACAGTTCACCGATGCTCTCATTGGAGACGACTACACTGCCAACGCCTTAGAACTTAAGGGAGATCATGGTGTGATTGAACAGCTGTGCACAAACTCTTTTGACATGGAGCAGGAACGCTGCGAAATCAAAGTGGATGCTGAAACTGGTTGCATTTCCGAAATCTCCCTCAAAGATTGAGCGTATCGTTTTCCGGAAGCTGTGATTCAGCTTCCACCACCCTCTGCAAGCAGATTGAGTAGCTGTTTTGAAGCTCACCCGATTCTCCATACCTGAGACAGGTTCGGATGATTTGGTCGCTTTCGAAGAAGAAGATGTCTTTTGCTGTTGGATAACCTGATTCACTCATTCGGGTGTAGCAATAGCTCCACGGATCGACTCGCACACTTGATATTCCCGAATGCGGAAACTGCGAAGAAGTGACACCTAACACCGTTTCACTGACTGGAAAAATGCAAAACTCGCCACTTCGCTGCTGATCACCCTCATTGTCCTTCACATCAACACGCAGAGTCGTTCCATCAAATCGAAAGTGAAATTCACAGGACACTTGAGAATCAAAGCGGCTATTCGATTGAATCAGAGGGACACTGACGCCTTTCCAGCGACCCATGTGGTTTTTGAGTTCAGTGTGAGCCTCAAGCCATGCAGGACAACCAGAATCCGATGTGAATGCACGCATTTCATCCAATGCGGCACTTTTGGGCAACTTGAGCTTTTCAACCAATTTTTGTGCAGTTGAACGGCCAATGTTTCTTTTGCCGCTCAAGAGCTGTGAAAGAACAGAGGGTGCGATGTCAAGTTCGCTGGCAAATTGCTTTTTTGAAAAGTGAGGATCTGCATTTGATCTTAAAAACAGTTGATGTTTGAGGGTCTCACGGAGTGACATTCTCATCTTCGTTTCATCCTTTCAAATTTTGTAAGATGCAACTCTCCGTATACTCGTCTAGCCTCTTCAAAAAGTAAATCCTCTGCAGACAAAGGGAATGGAAACCACTGCTAGCTTGAGGTCAGCCAGTCTATCCAGTTTTTTCCGCAGTGGGGGTCTTCAAAACCCGGCTGGACCCTTTCAAATGACTCACTGTTTGGAAAGCAAAGATGCGACCCGGGGGCAGCAAAAAGCCTGCGGCGCTTTGTACAGTTGCTATCGATGATCGACACGGCTACTGCAACATCAAGACAACGAAGCTTGTTAGTAATGTCGGAGCAAAGTTTCGAGCTATTCCAGGGAGTGAAACAATATACGTTTTTGATAATAAAGTAGCAGAAGATGCTTCCTCGAACTGTTGGACTTGAAGAATCAGAACTCATGATCTAGCGCTCGAGCAGAACATGCAAATGTGCTAGAGTGTGCTGCGTTAGAAGTTCACACACTCATCTTTGGGGCTAAACATGATCAAATTCGTGATCTTGCTCATAGCGCTTTGTCTCACCAGTTCCTGCGTGGGCCGCCGCAACAACTCAAGCACCATAGAGAGTGAACCCGCACTCACACTCAAGGAAAAAATGCAGGTTCTTGATGACCCCTTTCAGCAATGGCTGAACTGGGAAGTTGAAAAGACCAAAGACTTTCTTCATCAAGAAAGGCAGACGTCGGAAATAGTCACATTTCAAGTTCCAAGCTCGCACTTAGATGTCGAATGGCTAGCCCAGGGAATTGCACCGACCCAAGACGACCCGGCCTACCTTAGTAAAATCCAAAACTTCATTGGCCTGCCATCTGATGAAACGCTGAGATGGATGAGGCATCCATACAACAGCGACTTCGATAAAGTTCCAAAGTACGGGCAATTCGAAACAGATTCTCCTCTGAAAGTCGACGGCTTCCACACGTCTTCTCGTTCAATTGTCCTCGAGGCATCAGATGCGTACTTTAGCGTCAAGATGCCTACGAACTACCCCTTCGGCAAAAGCAGAATGAAGCAGAAGGAAAAAGCAGAACTGCATGAAGACATTGCAGACTCGCTTGTTCGGAGTCGGCTCATTCTTGAAATGAAGCAAGGGTACGAACGACATTCGCCAGGCGAGGTGCTCCACACGCTGGGAGTCGTGCGCACATCGCCGGAGCATTGGAAGGCGAAAGTGAATGGTTTTCTCATACGAGATCTGAGACCCATTTTACGTAGGGAACACTATTATTTTCCCGCCCACCTCATTGCAACACCACTTGGAGAAACCTTGGCCGGAGGTTGGGGCGCCTCTCAGTGGCAAGTTTTTTGGCGTGAGCACTGGGGCGCAGCACTAGGGAAGTTTCTTGCCAAAGCAGCTTTGGTATGGGGACTTGCTATTGAGAAACCAAACCCACAGAATTTTTTGATCCAACTCGATAAAGAAACACTTGCCCCAACAGGAGTGCTCGCATGGCGTGACATAGGAGATTCAAACTTTATCGGACCCTTTCTAGAAGAGATTGCTGAAAAGAACGAGACCTTACGAAAACTCCTCTCAAGAGAAAAGAAACTGAGCAAAGAGCGAGAAGGTCTAGTGCTGAAGAGCCTCGGTTGGAGATGCAACAAACTCGACTTCGAGTTTGATCAAAAATACAAGCAAGCAAACAGGTACAGGCCCGGTTCAAGTGATTTTTTCACTTTCAAAGAAACATGCGAAAGAGCATTCGCCGAAGCTCTTCCCCGTTCTTTGAGAGAGTCTCACAAATACCAGCAGATGTTTTCGAAAAGCCAAATGGAAGGCATGAACCCACTCGAAAAAAAGCTGGCAAGGCAGGGCGCTCATCAAGACTCAAGAGAAGTAGCCATAACAGAAGATGGTGTTCTGGCATGGCTGGAGTGGAGACATTTGAACCGAACGGCGGCAGACTGAGTCTCATGCTGACCAACGTTTGGCTTTCTATTGGGTCCACAGCTTTTCTCATTGGGTGCGGCTTTCGGCAGCGCTGGTCGCGAATGCCATCGCATCTTTTGCAACCCTTGTGTTTCTCTTCCCAGGTCTGAGAAGCGAACAGAGTCCGGCATGGGAAAATTGTGATTCGGACTGAATCTGAAGACGAAGGTGTAAGGGTCTCAATTCAGAACTTTGGCTCATTCATTCCACTGGTCACTCGCGCACAGATTTTTGAAACGTTTTACACTTCTGAAAAGAAGGGCGGCACGGGCCTTGGGCTTGCAATTGCAAAGAAGTGGGTAGAGGCACACGATGGAGAGATCTCCTGTGAGAGCCAAAAAGGCGACGAGAGATCGCAGGGATGGGTCTCATTCTCATTCTCAATTCCAGGCACGAGACCAAGGGCTTGCGTAGTGACGTCACCCTCCTTTGATCGAATTGATTGAGTGTGTTACTTTTTATGCAACTTCAGCCTCCTCGATTTGGTCCTTCCCGTTGGGAAGACCTTTTACGGAGGCTGTCTTTGTTGCGGTCCTTTCGTCTTGATCTCTTAACATGGGCAGGAAGCGAATGGGTGAAGATCTCTCAAAAGTTCTTGAAGTTAGAGAGTTGAAGAAGGGTTTTGGTAAGCTTCAGGCTGTTGATGGTGTTTCTTTTTCTATTCCGGCTGGAAATTGTTACGGATTGCTGGGGCCAAACGGCGCTGGTAAGTCTACAACCATTGAAATGATTGAGCGCATTATCAAACCCGACTCTGGGCAGATCCTCTACGAAGGAAAAGAAAACCATCCTCGCTATCTAGAGGAGTTGGGCATTCAGTTTCAACAAACGGCTCTGTTGCCGAGCCTCACGGTGAGAGAATGCCTCGATACCTTTCGGAGTTTGTATGGAAAATCTCGAACTACGGAAGAGTTGATCAGCCTGTGCCAACTCGAGAAATTTCAAGAGAATCGTCATGAAAATGTTTCAGGAGGTCAGCGTCAAAGGCTGCTTTTGGCGGTTGCGCTTTGCCACGATCCCAACCTCATTATGCTCGACGAGCCCACCACAGGGCTTGACCCGCAAGCCCGTCGACACCTTTGGGAAATCGTGAAGAGCATCAAAGATCAGGGGAAAACGATCTTGCTCACAACGCACTATATGGATGAAGCCGAAGAGCTGTGCGACACCATCGGCATTATGGACTCGGGAAAGATTGTGATAGAGGGCGCCCCTCGAGATTTGCTGTTGAAACACTTCCCGAGCTCTGTGGTAGAGCTCAGTGAAGCAACTTATTTCTCTTTGCAATCTGTGCTCGAGCCTCTTGTTCAAAAGAAACAGATTCGGGGCAATACCCTAGAGCTCTTTGTTGAAAACATCAGGCCACTCTTTGATGTTTTCAGTCGATCGAGTGAAGACCTCGAGGGTGTGAGCATCCGCAAACCCAATCTCGAAGATCTTTTCATTGAGCTCACCGGAAAAGAACTCAGAAACTGACGCTTCCAAGGAGAGCAATCATGGGCTTCCAGTTTTCTCGGTTTTATGCCATTTTTAGAGCTCGCAATCGCGAGTTTTATCGAGACATTGGGGCCATGGGGTGGACCTTTATCTTCCCTTTTTTGGTGGTGCTCGGTTTCAGCTATGCCTTTAACATTGGGGAAACAGGGTTCAGTAAAGTGGCCTTGGTTGGAGAAGCGCCAGGTCATGTCAAACTTGTGGAGTGGGTTTCCTTTGAGAGTCAGGAGGAAGCACTTGAGAAGCTGCGACACCACAAGGTGGATGCCTTGCTGATCACCAGCACCGGAGGAAGCCAACCCGTTGTGTGGACCAATGCCTCTTCTGCAAAGTCTCAAATTGCTGAAAAGATCCTAGAGGCGCAGCTGACCAAAGAGTCCGAGCCGGCTCTCAAGAAAGAGCAGATTGAAGTGGCCGAGATCAAGTACGTGGATTGGCTTTTGCCGGGGCTGGTGTCCATGAATGTTGTGTGGCTTGCCACGTTTGGGGTGGGCTGGGTCATCGTGCGCCAAAGAAAGTTGGGGGTTCTGAAACGGCTCAAGGCCTCTCCTCTCACGGCACTCGAATATCTTTCGGCTCACATGGTTTCTCGCATGATTGTTCTCGTACTCACGGGTGCTATTGTGGTGGCGGGTTCGTGGCTGATCTACCCCTTTCAAATGCAAGGCAGCTTTTTCGATTTTTTCTTTGTGTATGCCCTGGGCTGCCTCAGCTTGTGTGGTTTTGGACTGGTGATTGCCTCCCGTATGGAGAGCGATGAGTTTGCCAGCGGCATTCTCAACCTGGTGACCTTTCCCATGATTTTCATGTCGGAGGTTTGGTTTTCACTGGAGGGTTCGCCCGTTTGGGTGAAGTGGGCCGCACAGACCATGCCGTTGTGGCACATGACCGATGCCATGCGCCAGATCATGAACGAAGGGGCCGGCCTCGCGCAGGTTTCCAGTTCTTTAGTCTTTTTGTGTGTGGCAACGGTTTTCCTTACCGGTTTAGGAGCGGTTTTGTTTCGTTGGAATAAAGAGTAGACATGAGCCGCATGTGGGCATGACTCTTGCTGATCCAAAGGTGTTCTGCTTTTGGAGGCATCATGAGAGCCAATCGATATCTGGGTCATGACTTTCGCTTTCTTCTCGGGCTTGCACGTAACCGAGTGGTGATGCTCCTATCTTTTGCATTTGTGGGTGCGGCGCTTTTCTTTCACTCTTGTGGAAAAAAAGAGACAAAAGGGAGTGATGGCTCTGACTCCGTTGTGTCCACGGGCGGTTGGATAAAAATTGACAGCGGAACAACCGAATCACTCAACGATATTAGCTTCCGAAATTCTAATAGGGTCTATGTCGTTGGGAACTCCGGTACTTTTTTGGTTTCGGACGACGGTGGCAACACATGGAAGAAGCACGAGACCTTTAGCTCTGAAGCCGATCTCACCGTGATCAGCTGGGTCAATGAGGTGGTCTATGTCGCTGGACAGGACTCGGTCTTCGTGAGCAAAGATGGTGGCAACAGCTTTCAGGATATCGGGGAAGCAGTCGAAGGTCGCATTCTGGACATGACGTACAACACCGGCGCTTTTTGGGCTGTTGGAGAGAAGGGTATCGTTTGGAAAGGTACCATCGATGGTGACTTGGAATCGTTTGATCCTCTCAAAACAAAGTGGGAGAAGGTTGATCTGGGCATCATTGCGGATCTCAATGGGTTGTCGTTTTCCTTTTCGAGGGGCCTGATCGTTGGAGATGGTGGCACTGTGCTGGAAACCACTGATGGCGGAAAAACCTTCGAAAATGTTGGAAAGACCACGGACGATCTCAAAACCATAGATTCAGACGTGTTTGCCGGGCCTCAGTCGCTCTTCTATTATGGGGGAATTGACGGTGCTCCGGCATATGCTGTGAAGTGGATCACAAGGAAAAACAGCGCCTATCCAAACTTTGTGGATATTGACTGCATTGTCGACTGTCTTGCTCTTGGTGAGAGCGGAGATGGTTCCACGATTTTGCTGATTTCTGACCTCAATCCTGCCGATAGCAACAAAAAAGGCGGAGAGATCTTGGAAACTCTTGTGAAGGGTGTGAAACCCCAACTCAATGCTTTGGCGGCTCACAAAAAGATCGCTGTGGGGAAAAAGGGGCTCATTGTCCGAGCTGCGGAGTGATACTTTGTTTGAACTGTTCGCAGAGTCTTCACAGTCAACAAAGTATCAAGCCAGCGTGTCCACAATCCGTGATGGCGCGTCGCCCAATTCGAAAAAAAACATATAGATTACAGATATTTCTCTTCACTGCTATTGGTGCGCCCCACTTGGCCCGGAATTTGCGTGGTGGGCAGCACGCAGAAAATTCGAAGGAAAGGTCTTGTGATGTTTGCCACTGCTTTCAAAGTCTTGGGTCGGCTTGCCCCAGCTCTTATCATTGCTTTGTTGCTCACAGGATTTGCTGAAGCCAGCACCAATCATGAGTACCACCGTTTGAGTCGGAAGCACCGAGGCAGTTCCCTTATTTTCAGTCAGTCGGTGAGTGGGCTCCACACCCAACTCCAGCGGTCTTCTGATCAAAGCGACGATCAGAAAGTTCCCGGGGTCGTCAACGGCTTTGCGCTCGAGTCGGGTGTGATGGTTGAAGCCCTCTCTTTTGCTCAGTTCGGAATGAGTCTCCGACACGCGGATCGCAGCGGTGGCGGAGTTTCCCTTGTGGGTCAAGAGCTCAGAGGCCGAGCAGGAATCTCTCTGGGCTCACCCGTTTTTGACCTTGGGGTGGCGGCCGGCTATGCCCTGAGCCGTGAGCAGTTTGATGTTGTGTCACAGAACCAAATTCAATCTGCACAGGGAACTGGCTCCGGATGGTTTTATCTTGTGGAGGTCACCCGCCACTTGGGCTCCCAATTTTCTTTGGGTGCGAGCTATGAGCGATCTCAGTTGGAAAGCTCGCTCGACACAGGCTCGTTGGCGCGAGTGGAAGATGCGCTGGGGCTTTCACTTCGATTTTGGTTCTGAAAGGAACTCTCCCTACCCAATCGCGAAAAATAGCCCTTGCGATCAGAGGTGGTGATCATCTGAAGGGCCTGCAGGTGTTGAAGGTCTCTTCTTGCAGTTGAGTCGGAAACGCCGAGCGTCTGGACATAGTCATTCAAAGTGAATTCAGAAAACTGGCTCAAAAACTGTCGCTGCCTCGGGAGGGGTGCCCGGGTGAATGGAAACTCTGGAAAAAGGTCCTGGAAGTTGAGAAAGCGCAGCGGTTTGGAGCATTGAAAAGCACCCTTGTGAAAGTTGACCGTGATGGGCTGGGGTAGCCAGGAACGGATTTTCGAAATGTATGTGCGGAGGAGTTGGTCGTCTCTCTCAGCTCGGTAGTTTTTCTTCCAGATGTTTTTCATGAGTTCCGATCGGGAGCGCGGCACCACAAGTTGGAGGAGGAGTTCTTTTGCCATTTTTGGAAGGGGCTGACGAATTTCCTCGGCACTCCCGTAGTGGGCAAAAACAGCACTTCCCAAAAAAGTGTCCCAAATGATGACCGACTGATTGCAGGCTTGAGGAACGCAGAAATGAACAACACCCCAAAGTCTCTCCTCGGAAACCTTAAGGAGTGCATCAAGGAGAGGGAGCTTGGAAAATAAGGTCATGATTTTTTCCTTGGCCACACTCTGAGGGCACTCTTCATTCTGATTTGTCTCGCCGAGCTTGATGAGTCTGCGGCCTTTGAGGAACTCTTCTTGAAGCGATCCTGGAAAGTGAGCCTCTGTGAGACCCGCCGCTTGTTGAAGACCGCTCACTGCGGCCGGAAGGTTGTGACGAAAGGCTTCGAGTTTGGAGAGCGAAAGCAACATGCGAACCTTATGCAACACATTCCCGCTTCCCTCCACCTGGAGTGCCATCTTTGCGATCAAAGACTCAGCATTTTGGTAGTGTCCCGAAAGAAGGGCGCGTTCAAAGAGGTTGAGCAGCAAAGGAAACTTGAACCACATTGCGGGGTCAGATGTCACCAAGACAGACGAGGATCTCTCCTCCACAGTGCCCTGATTCTGGAGGAGGTGGTGATGCCGTAGAGACTCCGCTTCTTCAAAAACTTTGCTGCCGATCTCCTTTGCGAGAGGGAGAGCTTCTTGGGTGAGGTGCAACGCGGCATCTGTGTTGTTGAGCTCCACAAGCACCGATGCCAAGTTGCTCTTTGCGATGTAAAGAAAAAAGGGAGAAAGGTGAGCACTGCTGCATTCAAGGGCCTGAGAGAGAAAGAGTGCTGCCTCCACAAACTGGCCTCTGTAACGATGAGACAACCCCCATGCAAGCTTTTTGAGAAAGGGAAGAGGCTCATCATCAGATGGCAGATTGTCCAGTTTCTCGAGTGCCGATTGAGAGTGATGCATTTGCCCCTTGAGGCTCCCGGTTGCGGCAAAGAACAGAAGCACACGAGGATCTTCTTCAACTCCACTGGCAAGCTGTTGGCAGAGTTCTTGGGCGTGCGCTGGGCCGTGGATAACACAGACCGAACAAATGAAGGCAGCTTGTTCGTCGAAACACTGCGAAGCCACATGGGCAAATGAAACCTGGGCTGCCGCTGCAAAATCTCCTTGGTGAAGCAGTGTCGTCGCTTGTGGTCTCAAGGGTGGTCCTTTCTCGCTTTTTTCAAAAGTTTTTACCCAAAAAGTCGACTTCAAAAAATCAAATGATTTCAGTATTTTGTATTGCCTTCTTCCTCTCAAAAAAATTGATTTCTCGAGCAAGAGCAAACCATCTACTTCTTGTGGGGTGAACATTTCACAGAAAACCGATGGATCAAAGGAGTCTTTCATGAAGAAAAGAAGTGTGTTGGCCTCTGTGTTGCTTTGTGTGGTTTCAACGGAGGCCTGGGCCGCGGAACGTTGTTTGAACATTGATTCGCAATACCGAGTGATGGGAACAACTGAAAACTGCGATAGTGTCACTGGAGTGTGTGGAGTCGCGGACATTCCTACCGGACTTCTCACCGGGCGACAGAAGTTCTCCATTCAGCAATTTGTTCCGGGAGCCGGGCTCAATGGGGTTCCGCAAGCTGCGAGCTATGTGGGTTTGCAAACCATCCGCACCCGGATAGGTCGTATTGTGCTGCGTGAGATTGGAATAGCCGATGCCGATGCGTTGGTCTTTAGTGGTCGAAAAACTTTTGTGAGCGGAACAGGTGAGTTTGCCAACGTGACTCGGGTAGATATTGAATCTGTAACGCGGGCATCCTCTCCCACAACCGTTGGCAGTACCTTCGTGCGCGGCGTCGTTTGTTTTGGAGAGCCCGAAGAAGAATGAGGTTACGGAACCGTGGCCTTGGGTGAGGCAGCTGGTCTGAGCGCAGCTCTCTGAGCTGCCACCAGGCTTTCAGCTGCGTGGATGGATTGCACTTTTTTGGGTTGCGAAGACCCAGAAGTGAGGAGGAGCGATTCTGTCTCCAATTCGCCAGCTGAAGTGGAATTCACACCCTTGAGAAGTGTTCCTGAAGTCACGCCACACACCCCAACAACAACATTTTGGCCACGGACAAATTCCTCTGCCATGAAGTGATGATCCGGATCTGCGATACCCGCCAAAACAAGCTGTTCTCGGTTGCTTTCCCGGCATGTGCCAATGAGGCCCGACATCACTTCCTCAGGGTCATAGGCAAAGCGACCTTGAAAGTCAGCCCCGAGGCACACGGCCATTGCCGCCGAGATCACTCCTTCCGGAGCAGCTCCAATGCCCATCAGGGCGTCCCACTTTCCGTCGGCAAGCATCACGTGAAGAGCCACGGCAACATCACCTTCATCGAAAAGATCCACCTCGACCCCTGACAGCCTCAGTTCTTGAACAAGAGTGTCGTGGCGTTTTCGGCGTTGCACAGCTATCCGAAGATCTTCTGGTGTTCTTTTGAGCGCCTGCGAAAGCCTTTGGACTCGTTCAGCAGTTGGTTGAGAAAGCTGAACAGCTCCCTTTGCCGCCGGAGCGAGGACCAGCTTTTCCATGTAGGTGTCGGGGGCTCCCAATAGCCCATCTCGTTCTGCCAGAGCTGCCAGGGTGAGGCCACCGCCTCGACCGGCCTTAACGAGAGATGTGCCGTCACAGGGGTCTACTGCGCAGTCAAGTGCCTGACCCTTTGGGCTTCCCAGCTCTTCTCCACGAAACAGCATGGGTGCCTGATCACGCTCGCCTTCACCTATCACCACACGCACGCGAGCAAACCCCCCATCGAAGACCTGTCTCATGGCCTCAGTGGCTGCGTGATCTGCAGCATACCCGTCTTGCTTGCCCACCCATTTGCTGGCGGCCAGGGCGGCCTGTTGCACGGCCCGAAGTGTCAGCTCTTGAGTTTCGTTTTGAACGGAAAAGCCGGCGGGGTTTGAGGTGTTCATGGATGGTCTTTCGTGGGAGGGTTTTCGCGGGACGCACTCTTTTCTTCTCGGAAGGGTTCAGAGTTGAGTTTGTATTTTGTCATGAGCCGGTAAAGATCTGATCGGAAGCGGCCAGAAAGGCGCGCAGCCTCCGACACATTGCCTCGTGTGTGTTCCAAGAGCTTGTGGAGAAACTGCCTTTCAAAATTGGCCTTTGCTTCGGCGTAGACCAGACTGTGGTCTGCAGACGAAGGGGTTGAAGTTTCGTCTTTGGAATATCCTGAAGAGGGGTGTGACCGGGTGGAGGCAGCTCCTGGCTTAGCAGAGAAACGTTCACCTTCGGTCCCTGCTTTCCCTTGTGAATGAAGCCAAAACACATTTCGGGGATCAAGTGTTGCGTTCGTGGCCAGCACCACAGCTCTTTCGATCCCGTTTTGCAGTTCTCGCACATTCCCGGGCCACGGTTGGTCTTGCAGTTCTCGGAGGACTTCTTGGCTCGGTGGGGAAATCTCTTTGGCATAACGCTCTGAAAAGAAGTTCACAAAGTGACGAGTGAGCAGCGGAATATCGCTTTTTCGTTCGCGCAATGGGGGCAGAGTCATGGGCAGAACCGAGAGCCGGTAGAAGAGATCTTCCCGAAACAAACCCTGTTGCACTTTTTGTTGTAGGTTTTCGTTCGTTGCCGCAACAAATCGAACGTCAATGGAAGAAGACTGAGAAGAACCGAGTGCTTTGACCTCTCGCTCCTGGATCACACGCAACAACTTGACCTGAAGGTCGAGCGGAAGCTCAGCAATTTCGTCGAGAAAAACCGTGCCGCCACGGCATTCAGTGAGCAGTCCTGGTCGGTCGGTGCGCGCATCGGTAAAGGCCCCTTTTTTATAACCAAACAACTCAGCTTCCAAAAGGTTTCCGGGGATTGCTCCACAGTTGATGGCTTCAAAGGGTGCAGCACTTCGAGCAGAACACTCATGAATCGCACGGGCGACGATCTCCTTCCCCGTGCCCGACTCGCCCTCGATCAAAACCGCCGCATCGGAATCGGAAACAAGAAGAATGTGCTTTTTCACTTTTTCGACGGCTGAGCTCGTGCCAATCAGGGGCCTGGTGAGGTTGTCGAGATCAGCCAACATGGGCCGATTCGCTTTTCCTGAGGAATCTCCTCTTGCAGAAGAATTCTTCCAAGAGGCAGCTCTTTTTTGTGCCTCGAATTGCTGCCGCACAGTGTCGACAATTTTTTGCACGTCTGAAGTCTTCTGCACAAACGTGGCCGCACCGAGTTTCATTGCTTCAACGGCATGGTCGATAGAACCAAAGGCCGACATCACCACAATCTTTGAGTACGGAGAGTTTCGCACGACGTCGGGAATCAAGTCGAGTGCTGTGACGTCTCCCATAAAGAGATCCATCAGCACCAGATCCCAGTTTTGACTTCTGAGCACGGTTTGAAATTGCCGGGTGTTCTCTAGGCCTGCCGTGCGAAAACCATTGAGTTCAAGGTACTGTTGAACAAGAGCTAGCATGTCTTTGTCGTCTTCGATGACAAGAACTTTTGGTCGTGATTCCATGCGCTCGCAATCTTTCAAATGGTTAGCGAACTCGAGGGTTTCAGAGATCGAACGGGCAGCGCACTCTCCATATTTGTGCAAGCTTTGATGCTCTGGCAACTTGCCTCGGCCGCGTTGATCCACTCCTCAAGCTCTACGGCATCAACTTCACCCATGTTGGCAGATTTTTCAATCTTTTCTGCGATTGCCGAGAGCTGCGGGTAGCCGTATGCAAGAGCCGTTCCCTTGAGTTGGTGTGCCATTCTGCCAAGCCCTTCCCAGTTTTTTTGCTGGAAGAGTCCGCGAATGACGGCCTGACGTTCGTCGAGTCCACGAACAAATTGATGAACGAGATCAGAAATTTGGGCCGACTTTGAGTTGTCTCCAACCTCCAAAGATGTGTTGCCGCCCAGGTGGCGAAGAATCGTCTTGACGAGCCGCTCGGGGTCAGCGGGCTTTAAGAGATACTCAGCAAAAACGGGGTGGTTTCTGGCAACTTCCGAAGTGGAGGCCGATAGCGCTAGAATGGGTCCCGAAAAACCAGTGTCTCGCAGTCGGCAGGCAGAAGACACCCCATCTTCAAGGGGCATTTGAATATCCATGATCACCAGGTCGACTGACCTTCTGCTTTCGGCAATTTCAAGGGCTTCTCTGCCAGAGCTCGCTAGAAAAACATTGCACCCAAAGAGCTGGAGATAACGGGCATAGATCACCTGGTTATCCTCACAATCGTCCACGAGAAGAACATTGATCTTCGACAGTGTCTGGGGCTTGACTGAAGAAAGGTTCCGCTCTTCCCAAGTGGGTGTGACCACCGCTGAGAACACAGGAGTTGAGAGAGGATCCTGCCCCTTAACCCCGCTGAGAGTGAGGTTAAATGTGCTCCCCTGACCTGGCTCTGACGACTCCAGCTCCAGTGAGGCTTTGAGATTGGTCGCGATTTTTCGAGAGACTGCTAATCCGAGGCCTGTTCCACCAAAACGTCGTGTTCCTGAATTGTCACCTTGAAAAAACGGGTCAAAAATCAAATCACGCATTTCAGGGGCTATTCCCAGCCCGGTGTCGGACACCAGAAAGGAGAGCTTCTCGTTTTGTTGGTCATATTTGACCTGAAGGGAAACATGTCCTCCTGCTGTGAACTTGATTGCATTGGAAAGCAAATTGATCAGCACTTGGCGGAGGCGCTTTGGATCGGAGTTGATGGTTTTCGGCAGGGGAGTGATAGCCTCAAATTGAAGCGGCAGGTTTTTGTCGGCAGCAACCGGCATGAGCACAGAATAGATGTCATCGAGAAAACCTTTGAGCTCCAGAGAGCGAAAGTTTGTTTTCAGAACTCCTGCCTCAACTTTGGAGAGGTCGAGCAGGTCGTCAATAAGCTCAAGCAGGTTCCCACAGTTTCTCTTGATGGAAGCCACCGATTGGAGAGCACTGGACTCCGATGGGAGCTCCGTGGCAATGAGGTCGGCGTAGCCCTGAATGGCTCCCACAGGCGTGCGCAGCTCGTGGCTCACATTGCCAATAAGCCGCGACTTGGCCAGGCTTGCAGACTCTGCGGCTTCGCGCGCTGTGTTGATCTGTTGGTTGAGAAGCTTACTGCGGCGAATGTCTCGAACGATAGCTCCCACAGACCACACCAGGGCCAATGCCAACAGAAGCGTTACGCCATAGAGCACGCTGGAAGTGATCCACCAGTTTTCGCGCAGCCTGCTGAACTTTAAAATGAACGGAATGCTCCCCAGAAGGAGACGTGATCGAGCCTCGTAGTTGAGGTCAATTTCGTCTTTGGAGAGTGTTCCCACAAGCTGCGGATTTTGGGAGTTGTGTGGGTCAAAGATGTCCGGATCTGGAAGGAGCGAGAATGCGTACTGTGAACGGAGTTCATCTTTCAGCGACTCCGCTGAGAGATCTGTGAAGTTCACAAGGAGAACAAACATTCCCAAGTAGCGATCCCCTCGCTGCACGGGTTGCACAATTGAGAGAAAGGGGTCGTGGTGTCTCTCTGCAAGAGTGGGCTCGTCGTTCACAAAAATGTTTTCTGGGTAGTTTGTGAAAGACTCAGCGTTGAGTTTGCTCAACGCAGTGAGAGCTTCTATGCGGGATGCGTTGAGATCAGTCGTGCGCGTTCCCGAGGCACTCCAGGTGAGGTCACCGTTGCCATTCACGTAGAATATATCAACGGTTTCGGGGTATTCAACAAAGCGCTGCATGGTGAGCTCACGAAACTCGTCTTCGCTCAAGACGCTTTTGTTGCGATCGTCGGTGAGCTGTTTGAGAAACTCCACACTGTTGTTGTAGCGCGTTTCAATGTCCACAAGACTCATCGACAGATCTTCATTCAGAGAACGAACCTTCGATTCATGTGTGTGGGAAAAACTAAAAATTTGCGACGTGATGAGGGCAATAAGAACGAGGACGCCCAGTACAAGGGGTTTACCTGAGCGCCCCTGAATCAAGAGATTGTTATGTGGGCGGTCTGGGTTCATTCCTACCTCACAGCGAGTCCATTAAGACAGGCCACTAACAAGTATTGGTGACCCCGGCAATGTCTCTGAACAAGCCAAACAATCTCAAGATGTTGACTCTCTCTGGATCAGAGAGAAACTCCAAGCTTTGCAAGTGTTTCTGCTGTTGGCTTGCCAGTGACAGGCAGCTGGTTTTCTTTTTGAAAGCTCATGAGGGCTTGAGTGGTGTCTTTGCCCATTTTGCCATTCACAACCAGCGCAGCACCCTGGCCAACCAGAGCTGTTTGGATCTCGCGAATCTGTGTTTCGTTCAGCTTGATCACACCGGATTTGTCAGCGTTTTGCGAAATAGATGACTTCGCTTTGTGGTCCATCTTCTGTGCTTCACGCCCCGTATCAGCTGCAAAAGCTGTTGAAGCAAACAGTGCGCCCAAAGCGATAGCGACCAATTTCATAGTAAACTCCTCTTCTCAGAAAGAATGTTGTTACATCTTCCCGCCCCAGTGGACGGGTCCGACACATGCCGGCTGCGAGCTCCTAAACAATCTCCGTGCCAAGTCAAAAAAGATATTAATTTCAATGCTTTATTTGATTTTGGGACTGTCCCCTCCAGCACACGATCTCCCCCGCTGTCCGAAATTTCAGACGTTCTTTGACCGATATTGCGGACAACCGTGAACCAAAGCAAAGAGGCTTGATGGGGGTATTGGGCCGGTTCTAAGGTTGTGAGGAGAGAAGTTCGGGTGATGTTGCGATTTTCTGGAAGAGTTGCTGGAGCGGCTCGTCGACCCAGCTCTCTATTTCTGCACGTCGAGATGCGGAGAGAGAAGTCCAGGCTTTCCCAGACAGCTCTTCAAAGAAGCTCTTGGCCATGCAATTCTTGAAGCCGGGGCCACGTTCCACAATGGACTGCATGAGAAAGGGTGCGCCCGAACCGGCTTGCCCAAAGGCGTGACCGGCACTTGAGATGTTTCTTTCGAAGTTCCCCAGAGTCGTCCACTGCAGAAGGGTCGAGCCCATGTTGTCCATTGGATAATGACACCCTGAGCAGGCGGCTTTGTTGCCATGCTCGAGATCGGCGGCCGTTAGATCAGAGTTCACGAAGCTGGAGATTCCGTCGGTGTTGAGTGCAGGAGAAATTCCTTGGCAGAGGAGTTTTTCGCTGAGCACGCTCACCCGACTACGAAAATTGTTGTGGTGCAACATAAAGTTGGCCTGAGTGGCAATGGGTGCTCTCTCTGCACCCTCAGAGGGAAAGTCAACTCGAACCCAGCTGTCGAGTGGCAACTGTGCGAGTTTCTGCTGTTCCGTGGCAGACGGCAGTCGACCGTAGGGGCTGATCACTCCTTTGAAGAGGTAGAGGTGATAGAGCAGCCTTGTGGAAACCGCGAAGTCACCGGCAAACATATCTGCCAAAGTGAGGTTGTTTTCGTAGATGTAGCGGCCCCGTGCTCCCACTTCTTCCAGAAGCTGTATGACAAGCTTGGGGTGATGTTCCCCAGGGAAGCAGATCATTTGGTCTGGCCCACATCCACAGCGTGAATCCGTTTGTGCATTGGGCCAGAGGCAGTTGTGGTGGCCTGCTTGCCCGCTCGTGCCGAACTCAATTTCCGTGCTCAGCGCTTCAGGACAAAAGCGATCGGTTTCCCCACTTTCAAGCCACCAGGCCGAGGCACTCACGGCCGCGGAGGCCTCGCAAGGAGTTTTGTCGGGGAGGGTGAGAGCACCATGGTCAAGTCGGTAGAGTTGAAGTGCGGTGCTTTCGTTGAGCCCAAAGTCGTCGGTTCCAAATCGATCGTTAAAGAAACGGCTC
>JANQPW010000702.1 GCA_028285285.1 Silvanigrellales bacterium | reverse complement strand
CTCGTGCACAATGGTTTCCCGCCACACGCAAGTTTGAGGAAAGGAAAGGGACACCTCGCTTCCTTGCACGGCGGGTGCTGGCTCTGAAACGGTCAACGCCTCTTGGAGAGACGGAGCGGGGAGAGCTTCCGCACACCCCTGAGGTTTTTCCTGAGGAAGGGGCACGGTTGGTGCCGTTTGAGCTGGTGGTTGAGCAGCCACAAGCTCGTCTTCTTGCAAAACAGGTTGTCTGGAACCTTCAAATTTGCCCTGGCTACCACCACAAGATGGCTGAGTCGCAGCACAGAAAAACAAAGAAACAGCGCACAAAATTGGGGCGGACCTTCGCCCGTTTGGCTTCACTCAGCTCTCCTCCTCTAAGCCTCCAGGGTATCGGCAGGCCAAGGGGTCGCCTTGAGATGCTTTATGTATTTATAAAAAATTGACTACATCCTTTTAATACCGAGATGTTACATGAGATAGCATTGAAAAACCATGCTGAACTGGTATGAATCATTGTGCGTGACCCGAACTCCTCGAATAAGTGTGACAAAGACAATGAAAAAACAGACCACCGCATCTTCATCTTCAAAAAAGCGGGGCATCTTGCTCCCGCGAAGCAAGATCACGATCGCGCCAGACGAGATCATTGCCGACTATCGGCTGGCCTTTTCCAGCCGAGCTGCCAGCCTTTTGGGGCGAAAAGAGGTTCTCACTGGAAAAGCAAAGTTTGGGATCTTTGGAGACGGAAAGGAGCTGCCGCAAATCGCCATGGCCAAGGCCTTCAAGAAGGGCGACTTCCGAGCAGGATACTACCGAGACCAAACCTTCATGCTGGCGGCCGGGCTCACCACCCTTGACCAGTTTTTTGCTCAGCTCTATGCCGATCCCGATCCCGAAAGGGAGCCAGCCTCAGCCGGCCGCATGATGAACTCCCACTTTGGCACGAGACTGACCGATACGAGTGGTTCCTTTGTGGACCAAACGGCCACGAAAAACTCGAGCTCTGATATTTCCCCAACGGCCGGGCAAATGGCCCGTGTGCTGGGCCTCGCCTACGCCTCAAAGCTCTATCGCAACGAACCCGCTCTGAAGAAAGCCCAAATGGGATTTTCTGAAAAGGGCAATGAGATCGCCTTTGGCACCATTGGTGACGCAAGCACCAGTGAAGGTGTGTTTTTTGAGGCCATGAACGCCGCAGGCGTGCTTCAAGTTCCTCTGCTGATGTCCGTTTGGGACGACGGCTATGGCATTTCTGTTCCGCGAGAACACCAGACCAATCGGGGCTCCATATCCCTCGCCCTTGCTGGCTTTGCCTCTGACAAGGCTGGAGAGGGTTTTTTGATTGAAAAAGTAAAGGCTTGGGACTATCCCGAAATCGTAGACGCCTACCAAAGCGTGTCGTTCCAGGTACGGCGCATGCACAAGCCCGCGCTGATGCATGTGGTGGATGTGACCCAACCCCAAGGTCACTCCACAAGTGGCAGCCATGAACGTTACAAGTCTAAAGAAAGACTGCAGTGGGAGAGCGAGTACTGCTGCCTGGCGCAAATGCGCAAGTGGATGATTGCCGAAAAGATTGCGACAGCCAAAACCCTTGATGAGCTCGAAGCTGAGTGCCAAAAAGAAGTGAACGCGGCCCGTGCTCGGGCCTGGGAAGCCTATCAGAAACCCATTAAGGAAGAGCTCGATCAGGCAGTTTCGGTTCTCCATGGGCTTTCAGAAGGCGTGAGCTCTGCCCGGGCTGCTCTTGTTTCCGACCTTGCCTCTGGGCTGAAAAAAGCACGTGCAGGCACCACATACCGGCGTCAGGTGCAGGCTGCTCTCCACAAAGCCCAACTGCTCTGCGCCCAAGAACCCCCTGAAGCACGGGCGGCACTTGATGATCTTCTTGTGACAATGCGCGAAACGAACCACCGTCGCTTCAACTCTCACCTTCACAGTGAGTCCACAGAGAGCCCGCTTCAGCTCCGTGCTGTGGCCCCAACGTACTCCAACGCCGCCGACCAGAGCGAAGACGGTCGCAAGGTCCTGCTCAAGTGCTTCGAGCACCACTTTGAGACCAACCCTCGGTTCTTCGCCTTGGGCGAAGACGTGGGCAAAATGGGAGATGTGAATCTCGTCTTTGAAGGCCTCAATGCGAAGTTTGGAGACCTCCGTGTGAGCGACACCGGCATTCGCGAGGCCACCATCTTGGGCCAGGGCATTGGAGCTGCTCTCCGGGGGCTTCGCCCTTTGGTCGACATTCAGTACCTTGACTATCTGATCTACGCCCTGCAGGTGATGTCAGATGATCTGGCCACCACACACTACCGCACCGCTGGGGCGCAGAAGTGCCCGGTGATCATCCGCACCAAGGGGCACCGCCTGGAGGGCATCTGGCACACGGGCTCTCCCATTGCCATGATCTTGGGTGCTGTTCGTGGTCTCTATGTTTGTGTGCCTCGGAACATGACCCAAGCCGCTGGCATGTACAACGTGTTGCTGCGGTCAGACAATCCAGCCCTGGTCATCGAGGTTCTCAACGGCTACCGCTTGAAAGAAGCCATTCCTGACAATGTGGGCACTTTCCAAGTGCCCTTGGGGGTTCCCGAAATTCTGCGTGAAGGCAGCGATATCACCGTGGTCACCTATGGGGCCTGCTGCCGCGTTGCCCAGGAAGCTGCCGCCTTCGCCTCAGAAAACATGGGAATTTCATTAGAAATCATAGATGTGCAAACACTTCTGCCCTTCGATCGCTATGAGATCATCAAAACGTCTCTGCAAAAAACCAATGCTGTGATTTTCTTTGATGAAGACGTCCCCGGCGGGGCCACTGCCTACATGATGCAGGAGGTTCTCGAAAAACAGCGGGCCTTTGAGTGGCTCGATCTGCGACCTCGAACCCTTTCAGCTCAGCCCAACCGAGCGGCCTACGCGTCTGACGGTGACTACTATTGCAAGCCAAATGCCGAGGATTTGCTTGAACTTTGCTACCAAATGATGCGAGAACAAGATCCAGGGTCTTTCCCTGAATTGAAACGGCCCTTGGAATCGACCAAAGGGTGTGGATTCTGAAAGAAGAAGTTCAACTAAAAAGGAACACGGTCATGCTCCCAGCTGATGTGAAACAGCGAATTGAGTCCGGACTGAAAAGCGAATTTGTTGAGGTCACCGAGTTTTCCGGGGGAACGGACCACTACAGTGTGATCGTTGTTTCAGAGGAGTTTCAGGGCGTGCCCTTGCTGAAGCGTCACCGCATGGTCATGGACCTGTTCAAGCCGGAGTTGGCCACCGAAGAGGTGCACGCACTCACCATCAAAGCCTACACCACGTCCCAGTGGGAAGTGGAAAAAGACAAACCTCGATTTTTCTAGAGAAGGAACTGAATCATGGACTGGAAAAGCACAATTGAAAAAAAAGTGGCCGACAACAAAGTGATGATCTTCATGCGCGGCTCAAAAGAAGCCCCCCGCTGTGGCTTCTCAGCTCGCGTGATCAACGTGTTCAACCAACTGGAAGTGCCCTATGAAACAGAAGACATGGATCAAGATCGCGAGCTTTGGGAAACGCTGTCAAAGTTGAACAGCTGGCCCACTTCCCCACAGATCTACGTCAACGGCGAGTTCATCGGTGGAGCCGACATTGTCATGGAAATGTACAAATCGGGCGAGCTCAAGGAAATGGTGAACTAACTGAACAGTTCGTTCATTATTTGAAGCGCGCCCTCCTCCAATGTTTACAAACTTTGAGCACTTTTTTCGGCAATTGCCCGAAACGCTTTGGCGGCCAGATCGGCCCGAATGAGGAACTTCTGAAAATCAGGGCCATTTTTGGCTAATTTCAACTTCGCTCACCCGAATTCCGATCCTTTTGTCGGCAACGAAAGACACCGACATCAGGAGAATCGCATGAAAACGTCCGCAAAGGGGCTTTTACTCGGGTTGTGTGCAACCATGGGAGTTTCGTCTCTCCCTGGCTGCACCGGAGAAGAGCCAGGATTTCAAGGTGCCGAACGCATCAACAGCTTGAAAAAAATTGACTCCATAGAGTCGCCGCAGAGCCAAGTTGCTGAAGACAACTTGGCGAGCATAAGAACACAACAGCGACAGTCGGACGACCTCATCGCAGAATCACTCGCCGATATTGGCGAAGAAATCACAGCCTTGAAGCTCAAAGATGAAGAGCTCGAGAAGCAAATTGCCTCAGTAGAGGAAACACTGGGCAACAGAATTTCGGAATTGGAAAAACGAGTCAAGGCCCTTGAAGACCAAGACGAGCTTTTCAAAAACGCCATAGAAACACTTCGCGGAGAACTCGACCAATCGGGTCAAACCCTCAACCAGAGAATTGACACACTCCGGGCCGAGATCGATGAGAGCTACGCAAAGAAAGCCGACCTCTCCAAAGAGCGAGAAAAGAACGCCCTGGAAATCGCGAAGCTTGAGCGAACCATTGCCGCAGCAGAGCAAAAGATCAAAACTGAGTCAGAGCGAGTGGCCGCCCTCACAGCTCGCATAGCCGCTTCAGAAGACGAACTCCAGACCATCAAAAGCGACTTGGAGAACAACTACGCCACACGCGAAGCCCTCTTCAAAAATCAATCTGATAGTCTTCTGGAGATGGAAGAACTCGATCGAAAAATATCTGCGGGTCTGAAAATGCAGGCCAAGCACGAGGAACAGATTCTGAACCTCAGCTCAGAGCTTCAAGGAACAAATGAGGAAATCAATCGCCTTGAGTCGGAAACCATCAAGGATTCCATCGCGCAGCTCAAGGCCGAACTGGCGAGCACCTATGCCACACGAGATGAACTGAGAAAGCTACAGATCGCGCAGAGCCAGGTGAGAAACAACCTCAAACTCCTCAATTCAGAAATCTTTGGCGAAGCCGATTTCAACATTCTTCAAGAGCAAGACCCCGGCTTCAAGTCGCGCATTGACAAGCTCGAAGAAGCCATGAAAGTGGCCAACCGAAGAATAGCCAAAAACGAAAGCGGCATTGCGGCCAATCAGGCTCTGATCGCCGACCTCCAAAAGGCCCGAGACACTTACAAAGCTCAATTCGAGGAGTACAAGGGAGAGGTTCAGAAGAAAATGCGGGCTTGCAAAGCCATGCTCAAAGCCGCTGATGCCCGCGCTTTCGAAGAGATCAAAAACCTTCACGAAAGCATGGCGAAGATGAACGCAACCATTGCTCTCGGCGAAGAAAGCCTCGCGAAGCTCACCCGAGACACTCTGCAGAAACTCGAAAAGGGCAACTCAGAGCGAAACGAAATTCAACTCGCCCTGTCGCAAATGGTTTCTGATCGGCAAGACTACGAGTCGGCAATGAACAAAGAGCTGGAAGGTATCTCCCAAGAGCTCAGCCGCGTGAAAGAAAAAGCTGACGCAGCACATAGCATGGCCGTTCAGAACAGCCAGAACCTCGAGAGAGTGGGAGACAGCCTCAGCGCCCTAACCGGCCAGGTGAAAGATGTGCAAACTCAAGTGAACACTCTCAAAGACAGTTTCACCGCTCGTTTGTCAAAGGTTGAAAGCAGTGTTGAAGAGATGCTGGGTGACAGAACTCCGGCTGAGTTTGCGCAAGCCTTCCAGCAAACCGTCACGGAAGTGGAAACAGTCCAGCTCAAACTCGCAGCCATGGACAAGAGCTTCGAGGCCCGGGTGATGGACGCCACGGGTGCAAAGTTCCAAGCCATGAACGATCGCCTCGCAGCAGTGAAAACCATTCAAGATGCCATGCGACGCGACCTTCCACTTGTGAAAAAGGTGGTCCAAGACTTCTCGAGCCAATTGGCGGAAGTGAAAGAAACGGTCGTTGACACCATAGCTCCCTTTCAAGCGCAGCAAGGAAGTGTTGCTTTTTCAATGGAAGCTTCGTTTAAGGCCGAAGTCGAGGTGCATTGCACTTCCTCAATTGAAGACGCGGACTTTGCCAACGCCTTCCAGCTGGACTACTTTTCTCTCTTCTCAACACTGTACGCTGAAGCATTGATCTATGGCCACAGAAGTTCCGAAGAGCACGATATTGCCTTCCATGAAGTTCAGGGCATGACGCAATCCACTTCCATTTTTGGACGGTCTATTTCCTCGATGCTCCAAGTTTCGGCATTAGGCCAAAACAGTGATGCCGATGAAGAGGGCAGTGCACAGTGCCTCGCGAAAATTGAAGAGTGGGCAAAGAATCTGCTCCACACAGCAGAAGGCTCTCCACTGCAAATCCTTCTCAGCAACAGCGAAACACTCAAAGCTCAGGTTCGAACACTGGCAACGCTTGCGCAAGGAGCGCAAGACGCGTTGAAGAAGATTGAGACAACCCTCGCAAAGGACATGCCAGAGCTCATCGCTGAACTGCAAACCCTTGTTGCTCAGCACATGGAAGACCTCATCAAGCTCGAAGCTCGTGTTGACCTTCTGTCGGAACGAATGGAAGAGGAAGCCCAAGCCGCCAAAAACCTTCGCAAGGCTCAACTTGCAATGGAGGGGAACACAGCCGACGCCATTGAGACGGGCGTGCGCAACATGGAAGAAGCTTTTGACCGAGTGAAAGACGAGCTCAACTCTCTTCACGAAGAGTTTGATCTCTTCCAAGCTAAGCAAACAGGCACAAACTCCGATCTCTACTCCATGATCGCCGCCCTGGCCGTTCGTGTGGGTGCCGAAAAAATCGCCAAAGATGCGCGCAGAAAGTCAATTCCAGGTTTGAGAGAAGACATCGCCCTTCCCCCCATTGAAGGAACGGTGGGTGGCCTCGGTATTCACTTCGTGGGCCACTACTACGCAAACACAACAAAGAAAAAAGGACTTGGCATTGGTTGCTTCAAAAACAGGAACAAGATCTCTCAAGATGTGAGGTGGTACGATAAAAAAGGCTGTGCCGTAAACATGAGACGAACACCGCTTAAACTCAAAAGCGCGCTGCTGGCCGCTGGTCTCAAGGCGCGCGTGGTTTACAGTGGCGTGAGCCGGCTTGTGGTCTCCGTGAAGTTGAAGCGCGACAAGGAGTTCCGAGTTTCGCATGACTACCGCCTACGCGCCACAAACGAGGAAGCAGTGTCAGACAAGGTGGATTTTGTTGCGGGCGATTGGGTTCAGGGCATTGCCGACCTCGACGTTTCCGAAACCGTGGCCGGATTTGGCACCAAGAGGAAAGAATTTCGCACCATCAAGCTGACGGCATACGGTGCCGACGAGGAGTTTCTTGATGAGGTTCAATGGGACATCAAGCTCTACTCACCCATTTTGCTGAACTTTGCCGGAAACGCTGGAATTCCCACAATCCAAGCAATGAACTCCTCAGTGAAGTTTGACCTCGATGGGGATGGCATCAAAGAAAAAACGGGATGGCCCATCGTTCGAAGCTCGGCTGGGTTTTTGGCCATTGACAAAAACAACAACGGGAAAATCGACAATGGTTCGGAGCTCTTTGGAGAGGCCTTCCATATCGAGAGCATCAACCGCCGGGCAACCAACGGCTTTGAAGCTCTTCGAAGCTTTGACAGCAACGGCGATGGCTTGATCAATTCAAAAGACAAACGCTTTGGGGAATTGAAGGTCTGGTTTGACCACAACCTCAACGGCCAGAGCGAAGCCTCTGAGCTTCTCACTTTAACCGAAGCAAAGGTCACAACTCTTTCAACCGAATATCGGGAGGTTGAGGATGAGTCTCTGCGGGCTAAGTCGGTGCTCGACAACGACCACAGGTATTCCGCGAAGTTTTGGGGACCAAAGACCTGCGGCCCCGAAGGGTGCACGGCCTTCGATATCTTCTTCTCAAAAGTGGAAGAAATGGCATCAAAATGATGCCTAGCGGCTTTGCAATATCTTCCCGATGAGACCCATGAAACGGGGTGGAGTTGAAAATTCACCACCCACCCCCGATTCACATTGAGAAGAATGCTCATGAAACAAGCTCGAAGCTCATTCCAACCCCAACTTATGCGGAGTGCTGCGCTGTTTGCCAGAGTCATCCTCGTTTTGGGCTTTCTCTTTTCCTGCTCAGGGCAGGAAACCGCAAAAAAAACCCTCCGCCAGCGCAGCAGTTCCTATGTGGTCAACGGGTCCCTCGATGCTGAGCAAGTCAACAAAATGGGGGGAACGCCTGAGTTCAGGTATTTGAACCGAAACGATCAGTGGACTCAGTTGAACAACGTCAGTTGGAACAGCCAAACCGGTGAGTTCCGTTTTGTTCTCACTGCAGATGAGATGAGGCCGAGCCCAGAGGTTGAATCTGCTCCCCAGCCTGGCCTCAAAGAGATCCTCTCCTTTGGAAAAGGAACAGAGCAGCAGAGTGGGAGGGTGCCCGCGGTTGCCGTGGCGACTCTTGGGGTCATAACCCGGAGCACAAACACCGACGGGCCCCTTTCGGAAATTCTCAGCGCTCAATCGAGCATAGAAATTTCGCTCGAGCGTCAGATTTCCGGAAATCAGGTGATGGATCTTGGGAAAATGGAGTTGGTCGAGGCCCGCTCCCTCAAGCTCTCTCTTCAAGACCATACCGGTCAGGAGATCACCACAGGATCCCTGAGTCCAATCCCCCTTTCACAGCAGCTTTTGGAAAGCCAACTCGACCCCTGGTCTCAGCTTTCACTCGCTCCTGCCTCTTTCAACGCAGACGACTCAGGAATCTACAGGGTCGAACCCCTGCTGAAAGAGATCCCTGAATTTGCGCTCTACCTGAGAACGCAAGACGGCTGTCACTTTATATCTCCATCTCTTTCCATTGACGAGATCTCGGAGGCCTTGACCCTTTCTTTTCCAAAGTGCAACACAGAAACAAAGGACCCTCTGCTCTCTTCCGACGAAAAATGGGTTGCTGATTTTGCAACCGATACCGGCTTCAGGCGACCCGCTCCAGAGGTGAAAACAGAGTTCCGGCCGGGCCCTTTCCTGTACACAAATTCACGCAAAGTCAACATTCAGCTTTGGTCCCTCAACGAGTCGCTGCTTCTGCCTTTCGTGGTAGAAGTCTTCTCATCAGACGACACCAGTGGAACCCCCGTGAGCCAACTGAGTTTTCCGTTTTTTCAATCAGAGCTCAGGGTTGAGCTTCCACGAGCCTTCCTCAACTCTTTCGGCGAAAGCTCCGCAACTGGTCGCTTCAGCATTCGCATCAGGCGCAACCAAGAGATTTCCACGTTTCTTCTTCTCAGAGGCCACTTTCAAGACATCGAGCCAGATGTGAGCTCAACTGAAATTCTCAACATTGTTTCATCTGCTGAGGCTGAGGGAACTCCCCTGCTCTCAGGAAGAGACCCAGAGATTCTGGTGTCGAGCCCCTTTTGCGAGATTCAAGATCCCTCTCTCCGAGCAGCGCGCAAGATCGGCCTGAGCCTGAAGCCACAGCTTGACGAAGACTCTATTTTCTACCAACACTGCTCCTCTGAAGGAGAACCTCTTCGCTTTCCCCTTCAGAGCCTTTTGAAAGCCGCCAACCTGGGGCCCGGTTCAGTGGGTCGTGTTCAAACTCTCCGGTTTGCCCTTGAAGACGAGTTTGGGAGCCGGTCTGCCGATGACCTTGTGGAAAACCGCAACACGCGATCGATTTATCTCGACTATGGAATCCCAGACCTCCAGCTTTCTCCACTGAGCTTTGGTCTGGCAATCGGCTTCACAGCTGTGGGGAACAGCAGCCAAAGCACAGAAGAGTGCATCTTTGGTTACCCCGATTGTCGCCCCACCCTCGACAACCCCTCTCTGGCAACGACACAGTGGAGCCTGAGAAGCGAAGAAATGATTTTCCGTTTTCGCTCAAAGCTCGACTGTTCAACACTTCAATCAGAGCAGGATGGCCCCGCGGCCGAGGCCCACGCAGTCTCTTCCTATTCACTGCGAAGACTAACCACCGACCCACAACCTCAACCTTCTTTGGACTCCTTCACCACCTGCGGGAGCGACTTGGTGATTTCCCCAATGAGCGAAGACTCTCTTCCGGCATCTGAAGACGAGCCTCTGCTGTATGAACTGTTTGTGCGTGATCCTGCCGGCCACATTTCAAACTCTCAGACTCTTGAAATTCCCCCGTGTCAAAACAGCACTTCCGGAGACACCATATGTTGGCTCCTCTGAGTCGCATCAGTTCTTCTTTTCTCGATCTGCGCCTGCCACTTGGGGTGTTCTTAGGTGTTTCTCTTCCAAGCATTGGCCTTGGAGAAGAGATTGACTTCGCAGAATCTCCAACACTGTTCATCGAAGAGAACGAAGCCGAAGATGGCAGTAAAGATGGCGCCGAAGAAACGTTATCTCAAGAAACAAAACCCACAGACTCCAACAAGAAAAAGGCAGAACCGTCAACCACACCCTCGACCAGATTCAGGTACCTTAGAGAATCTTCCTCAGGGCGTCACATTCTCAGATGGAGAGGAAAGCAGCGACCTCAGGTCGGCGACCTGATCGAGGTCAAACGTAACGAAAAAGTCCTGGGTCACTTCGTGATCTTGAAGAGAAAGGGCAAAAGGCTCTCCTGCAGCCTCATTGGAGAAATAGGCCAAATTGGCGACACCGAGGACACCCCGCGGCTTGAAATGAAGCTGGTGCCAAAGGAGAACTTGGCCCAGTTTACTCTCACAGATTCTCAAACTGAAGAACAGCAAACGGGAATTTGGCCGTTTGGCAACGTGCCGAAGCTTTCGCAAAATCAAGGCCAATTGTTAGTGGCCAGCACAGCTTTTAGCGCAACACAAAACAGACAACTCGAGCTCGCACTTTCTTCCCCCGTAGACCAAGTCGACTATTTGACAAGCTTTGGCCTCCGACTCGGCGCTCCGTCGTGGGTAGAGCCTGGCTGGCTTTCCTGGTTCTACACAGGCTACTCCTTCGATTTTGCAATTCCGTCGGAGCTGTCTATTGTCATCGGCGAAGAGAGTCAAGCAGACGTGACCGTGGAGAACCGCTCGGCAACACACCACCTGATGTTCGGCAGCCGTGTGCCACTGCAACTGCGAGTCATAGAAAGTGTGAGTGTGGCGTTCACTTACTTGATGAGCTCTAGCGAACTCACAATCAAAAACACCCTGCTCAACGAGGAAGCTCAAGGTGAAATGAAGCACACTCAGGCAGCCCTCAGCCTGAGATCAACCCACCGTCTTTTAGCCAATCTGTTCTCCGACTTTTTTCTTGCACAAACACTTGCAGGAGACTACCAGTTCACCACAACCTCAAGGTGGCTCTCTGAAAAAAAAGCGGAAACCTCAACCTTTAGATTTGGCCTTGAACCTCACATGCTCCTGCCTTTGCCTCTTGGCACCCAACACTTCCAGATGAAGTTGGGAGCGGCTGTGGCCTATGCCAGAAACACCACATCTCAATACCAAAGCCTTTCTTCAGACCAAGAGCTCACGAAACCCGACACAGAAGACATTCAATTTGCACTCACACTGGAGCTGGGTTGGGAACCCACAAAATCAAATGACGCTAGCGAATCCGTTTCGCCTTCAGACGGCTCAGAGTGACGGGGCTCACACCAAGGTAAGCAGCGACATTGATCTGAGTGATCCTTTCTTCCAAGCCAGGAAAATCCCTCAGGAAAGCTTGGTACCTTTCAGCGGCATCCATGGTGAGCAACTGAAACTCCCGGCGCTCCCGCGACACATAGTGGGACTCCGCAATTTTCCGGCCCACTCTCTCCCAAACCGCCCCCTTCTCAAAAAGACGTTCAAAAGAGCGATAGCTCAGCGTTGCAACTCGAGATGCTTCCAAGGCTTCGATGCAAACATGTGCAGGTTCAGCAGCCAGAATGGTCGCAAACGATCCTAAAAGGCGATCTTCGGCACAGAAGTTGCGCACATGGACCTCTCCCTCTTGGCCCAAATAGTAAACACGAAAAAGCCCTGTGAGCACAAAGCCCACCCGATCGCTCATTTCCCCGGGTTTACAAAACTTCTCACCTTTTTCGTAACTCTGATCTTTGAGCAGCGGAACGAGCTCGGAAAATTCATGTTCGGAAAGTGGAGCCAGGCTGCGCAATGAATCAAAGATACGCTTGTACCGAAGTGGAATCACCGAAACCTCCCTCTCGTCTCCTCCTCACCCGCCAAGGCTTCATATTGAGGAAGGTGACTGGCATCGTCAATGGAGAGAGGCAGCAGCTGTGTAAAGCATCTCTCGAGAATCTCTGAAATTTTATTCAACACCTTTCCTTCACTCGCCAATGCAGCCCCGAAAATACGAAAATCAGGTGGACTTTTCATGAAAATCAAGTGCCTGAGCCCTTCCCCTGCTTCAGAAACTAGGAAAAACACTTCACTTTCCATTGCGGTAACCCGATCACCAGGCGTTGCTCCGAACGGGAGAGGGAAATGTTCAGGTATCTCAAATGGAAAGTGGGCTCTATTCTGCTCGTCGCTGTTGCTCAGATCTCATGCACAGGTCAAAGCAACACGACGCCGAATGTTCTGAAGGTCGACAAAAAGTCACCTGCCATTGAACAACAATCCAACGGAGTGGCCTCCACTTTGGAGTCTCACGAGGTTCCTGAGTCCACACGGGTCGAGATTGTCAAGGAAATTCTCACGCTCGAATCGCTTCCCCCCGGCCCTCAAGTGGCTGCAAAGATCATGGAAATCACCATCACCAAGCTGCTGGAAAAAGGGGTCTCACTCGACATTATTGAAGACGTGGTTGCAGATGTGGCCCGGCAAAACGAGCAGTACCTTTCGGGTCTCGATGAGGCGAGCAACCGGGTTGCGCAATGGAAGGAAATTCTCCGCTCCGTTGCCCAGACGGTCTCTGAATCGGAGAGCCTCAGCATCGAGGAAAAAGTCAGCCTCATCTCCTCTGCCAGCAATTCACTGACCCTTGATTCAACACCAGATGAACGAGCCGAACTCGAACTCGCTCTCGCAAGCGTGCTTGAGAACGTTTTTGAAGGAGAAATTTCCGAGGAACAAGCTCCTTTGGTGGCGGAAGCCATCGTTGAACAGGCGCCTGAAGAAGAGGTCAATGCCGTTCTTCTCGGAATCACTCCTGAGCAAAGCACCTCACTTTCCCGTTTTCAACCAGAGTCGATCACCTTTGATTCCAGTCAAGACAATGTTGAAGTCAAGTGGACGAATCCTGTCGACGAAGATTGGTCAGAGGTCAGCGCGTTTCGTGTTTACCAGATTCCCGTAGACGATTCGGGAAAGAGGGATCCCTCGAAAGAAGTGGTTCTTCTGGGAACCTGCGAATGCCAAGAGATTGGATGCCCTGAGCGGCTTAGCCAATGCACAGTACCGCTTGGCGAGGGAACGACCACTGATCCCATTTTCTTGTCGCCTGTTCTTTCCAACGGCCTTAGCCTACCGCCCCGCCTCTCCGATGCCCAGCCGATCACGGAAGGCGGGAGTGCAGCAGTGGTTGACGACACACAGCAAGCAACCACTGACGACGAGGCAGCGAATCAGGCAACACCAGAAGACGAGGCCACGAGTCAGGAAACGACAAGTAGCGAGGGTACCGGCTCGGAAGAAGGCTCCGGTGGTGAGGGGGCCAACAACGACACCAACACTCCAACCGATCCAACTCCGG